>CAZUHE010000023.1:2042-15179 GCA_964620395.1 uncultured Dehalococcoidia bacterium | reverse complement strand
GTAAAGTGGTTTTCACCTTTAGATAATCAATATTTTCCACAGTTACCAAATTATTATCATTATTACCGTCCGAATATGAGAGGTTCTTCCTACCGGTTGATGACATCAGGGATACTAATTAGATTTTGGGAATGATCTAGAGTAAAGTGTCAGAGTATCAAGACAAAGTCTGCGTTAAATAAGGAAGGAAAACAAATGGTAAACATAGTAAAAAACTTTGATAATCCTGAAGAAACAAGAAAGCCCGTGGATAACGTGGAAGCAAATATAGTAGATTTAGGAGTTGGGAAAGCTGCTAAATTTACAGCACAACCTGGTTGGAAGTGGTCAGAACATATTAAACCTGTTGTTGGAACTGAATGGTGTGAAGCTTCTCATTTAGGAACAGTCCTGTCTGGCCGGATGATGGTTGTCGATAAAGATGGTGGCGAACAAGAAGTAAAAGCGGGTGATGTTTATTCGTTTGGACCAGGTCATGATGGGTGGGTTCTAGGTGATGAGCCAATGGTTGCGTTGGAATTTGACACAACCACAGCTGAAACCTATGGAAAAAGCTAATCATTTATACCTATACAGAATATTCTGATTGAAGTTACGGGCAGCAAGATTTCGATGAGCTTGTTCCTTCTTTTTTGGTGTCGGAATTAAGTCAAAAAAGGGCTCAATTTTGATAATCAAGTTTGTAGTTTGACTGATAAATTAATGTACATATCTCGCACAAGTTCTTTAAAGGAAAATTCGGGTTCCCATCCCCACTCTTTTCGTGCAGCCGAGTCATCGATGGATTTAGGCCAAGAATCAGCTATGACTTGGCGTTTGGGGTTTACGTCGTAGGTGATCTTAAATTGAGGATTCAATTCTTTTATGCCTTCTGCTAATTCGGCTGGAGTGAAACTCATGGCATGTACGTTGAAATCAGCATGATGGTGCAAATTTTCATGATCACTCTCTGATAGTTGTATTAAGGCCTTGATAGCGTCTGGCATATACATCATTGGTAGTAAGGTATCAGCTGATAAATAGCACTGGTAGTTATTGCTTTTAATAGCACCATAGAACATTTCAATTGCGTAGTCCGTTGTACCCGCTGTGGGTTCCGTCTTATAGCTGATAATTCCTGGTAATCTCAAGCCTCTCACGTCCAGACCCAATTTAGACTCATAATAATTGCCGAGCAATTCACCGTATACTTTGGAAATTCCATAGACTGTGTTGGGTTTTTGGATAGTGTCGTTTGGTGTCATGTTTTGAGGCGAGTCCACGCCGAAGGCCGCTATGGAACTTGGAAGTATGACCATTTCCAAACCATGGAGGTGAGCGCATTCAAGGACGTTGAAAGTCCCATTGATATTCACATGGTGGGCCGATTCTCGTCGATTCTCTGCTGTTGCAGAAAGTATAGATCCCATATGGAATATCCGATCTATATTGAAGTCAATGATTGTTTTTTCAAGGTCAAGATAGTCTGTTACATCAACAGTCGTGGTTGGTCCGGACAGAATAACATCTTCCGGTAAGGCAGTTGAGTGGCCGGCGGCGACCACTTTGTCCGAACCATATTTGTCTCTCAATGCTGGGACTAATTCGGAACCAATTTGTCCAGCAGCGCCAGTCACAAGAATGTTTTTCATAATGACTTACCTGTTTGAAATACAATATGAAATTGCTTAATCATTGTGTTCGCCATCCTAAATCATTAGATCCCCACCATTTATGTCAATAGAGGCGCCAGTTATGTATGCTGCTTGTTCTGAGGAAAGAAAATTTACGAGATCTGCAATTTCTTTCGGTTTTCCCAATCTTCGTATTGGGAAGCTGCCAGCGTATTCAGTAGTTCGTTGGGGAGTAATGGTTGATCTCACCATTTCGGTATCTATAAGACCCGGGCACAGGGCGTTTACAGTTATCCCGAACTCTGCAACTTCCTTGGCCATATGTCTTGTGAAACCGAGGACAGCGGCTTTCGCTGCAGTGTAATGGGCTCCCCCAATCGTACTGATATTTTTGCCTGCGCTGGAAGATATATTTATGATCCTTCCCCATCCTCTCTTCTGCATGATAGGGATCACGCTTTTTGAACACAAAAAAGTGGTTTTCAGGTTTCCGGTCACGACGAAATCCCATTCTTCTTCAGTAATATCAATGATGGGTGTTGGACGTAGGACACCGGCATTGTTGACCAATATATCAACGGAATTGAATCTACTCAGAGTTCTCGAAATCATCTCGTTAACATATGTGGTATTTGATACATTACCAACATCCGAGATAACTTCGCTGTTGAATTTTGAGATGTCGGAGGTGGCCATAGTAACGGTTTCTTCGTCAAGATCGTTCAGAACTACCGAAGCCCCATTTTTGGCCATCGTGTGGGCAATTGCCTGGCCCATGCCACGTCCCGCTCCTGTCACAATAGCTACTTTTCCCGTTAAGTTTCCCAAATGATCCTCCTTATCAAACCTAGCTATTTCTATATTAACTCACATATCCTAGAAAACCTTGTCAAGTAAATATAGTGATAGTGCAACGAGTCCCTCAACTTATTCCTATCCAATTATGATGCTGAAAAAGATGTCAAAATAGGATTGTGAAAAGCTCAGGAAATGTAGGATCGAAAACCATAAAATATCTCTTTCGCCATTAACCTTGGTAAACTTGAGGAAAATCATCGAAAATGGAGAAGTTTTATGCCTATAACAATTTCTGAGGCCCAAACTATCATTGATGGTGCCATAGCAAAAGCGAAAGAACTTAATGTGAAGGTGACTGTCGCGGTCGTTGATGGTGGCGGAAAAATTGTAGCTGTCAATAAAATGGATGGATCTCACTGGGCGGGCACATATGGCGCCATTGGAAAAGCGGTGGGTGCATCAGCTTTTGGGAGACCGACAGGGGAAATGCAGGATCAGGCCTTTTCGCCGACTCCCAGTGGTGTTAGAGAAAGGTCCGGTGGTGAAATGATATTAGGTCAGGGTGGTATTCCCATAAATCGGGATGGGTTTATAGAGGGTGGATGTGGGGTTGGTGGTAGCATTCCTCCACAGGATGAAGAATGTGCCAGGGCTGGAGTCATCAGCCTTATGGGTGATGACTATGTACAGAGTATCTATGACTAGACGGATCAAATAATTGACTACTATTCAAGAGAAGACTGAGAAAGAAAACACTAAAGAATCCTTTGTTTTAGAAGTTAAGGATCTACGAACACATATATTCAACAAAAATTCGATTGTGAAGGCAGTTGATGGTGTGAGTTTCAACCTGAGCCAGGGAGAAACGTTGGGTATAGTTGGGGAGTCGGGATGTGGGAAGACAATGACAGCGCTTTCATTGTTGAGATTAGTGCCACAACCGGCCGGTCGCATTGTAAGTGGGGAAATTTTGTTAAATGGACAGGATATTCTGACTATTAGCGAAAAAGAAATGAGAGAGCTCCTGGGCCGACAAATTTCGATGATACTTCAGGATCCTCAGACCTCATTAAACCCCGTTTTTACGATTGGTGACCAGATTACAGAGGCTATATCAATAATAGAGAAGGATAGTAAGAAAAACTTATTTGACAAGGCTGTTAATGCTTTGAGAAAAGTGAACGTGGCTGCACCGGATAGTAGAATGAATGATTATCCCCACCAGATGAGTGGTGGTATGAAACAGAGGGTGGTAGGCGCTATATCTATGTCGGGAGAGCCAGGTGTGATAATAGCGGATGAACCGACGACCGCCCTTGATGTCACAATTCAATTGCAGTATCTGAGACTATTAAAAGAGATACAGGCTGAAACTGGTTTATCCATTATTTTCATTACACATGATTTTGGTGTTGTGGCAAGAATGTGTGACAGGGTTGCTGTTATGTATGCTGGACGTATCATCGAAAGTGGCGCGGTCAGGGATATTTTTGATGCACCTTCTCATCCCTACACAAAAGCTTTAATCGCCTCAGTTCCTAAAATGGAGGAGAAGGTTGACAGGCTGCCATCAATTGAAGGCCATCCCCCACTTCTATCTGACTTACCGGTTGGATGTAGATTTGAGCCGAGATGCCCCGTTGCGAAAGATAAATGCCGGCAAGAATACCCTGTAGAATTTTCTATAAAAGATGGTCATACAGCCGATTGTTGGGAGCTTGAGAACTAATGGTTACTGTATCGAAAGATAATGACGTTCTTCTGAGGGTAAAGAATCTTAAAAAACATTTTCCTGTTAATAAGGGCATATTGTCGAGAACGGTAGGACATGTAAAGGCGGTTGATGGCCTTACCTTTGATATAAATCAGGGTGAGACGTTGGGGTTGGTCGGTGAGTCAGGTTGCGGAAAAACAACCACCAGTAAACTCCTTCTTGGACTAGAAGACCCTACAGAGGGAACGGTACACCTTGAAAACAAGAACATTCACAAATTACGTCGTGATGAGCTTCAGGATTTTCGGACAAAGGTTCAACCTGTTTTCCAGGATCCGTGGTCCTCGTTGAATCCTCGTATGAGAATAAAAGATATAGTTGCTGAACCATTAATAGCCAATCATGATGTGTCGAACGAAGAGAGAGATCGTAAAGTTGCGGAAGCGATGGAATTGGTAGGGTTAAGTCCTGACCAGGCGAACAATTATCCACATGAATTCAGTGGCGGACAGAGGCAACGGATCGCAGTCGCTTCCGCGCTGGTGGCAAGTCCTAAATTGATTATCCTTGATGAGCCAGTTTCTGCACTGGATGTTTCCATCCGAGCCCAGGTGATGAACTTGCTTGTGGATCTGCAAGAAACTCACAATCTGAGTTACTTACTGATTGCCCATAATCTAGCAACAGTTCGTTATATGGCCCATCAAACTGCAGTGATGTATCTAGGTGAGATTGTTGAATATGGAAATACCGAGGAATTATTTCAAGAGCCGTTACATCCATATACGAAGGCGCTGTTTTCAGCTTCCCTGCCTTCTCACCCGGACCTTATTCATGAAGAAATTGTTCTTACAGGTGAGGTCCCTTCACCCATAAATCCTCCTAAAGGATGCCACTTTCACCCTCGCTGCCCCTTTGCAATGGATAAATGTTCAGTTGAAGTACCCGAGGAAAAAGAGATTTCTCCAGGATACAAGGTAAGTTGCCATCTTTACTGACCTTTTCTATCGTTGATTTGCTGTTGATTTGCTAATGTATAGTGATGTGATTTGTATGCTAATTAGGAGAGATTATTGCAATATGATGTGATTGTGGTCGGTGGGGGCTCGGCTGGAGCCATCGTCGCATCCAGATTAAGTGAAGACGTCAGTAAATCTGTGTTATTGATAGAAGCCGGGCCGGATTATCCTGACTTTGAATCTATGCCGGATTCTTTGAAAGACGGTTATGCACAAAACGACACTCCCAGTGATCACAACTGGCAATACTGGGGTAAAGCAACGGATTCCTCAGAACCGATGATGGTTCCAAGGGGAAAAGTGACTGGAGGATCCAGTGCTATAAATGGGCAGATATTCCTACGAGGGGTACCTGAAGATTATGACATGTGGGCGGAGCAAGGTAATACTGAATGGGGTTTCAATAGCTTGATTCCATATTTCCGTATGACTGAAATAGATAAAGATTTTCCAGATGATGAATATCATAGTTCATCAGGCAAATCTGTTGTCCGGAGATATGGTTCAGATGAAATGCGTCCGGATCAGGAAGCATTTAAAGAAGCCTGTGTTGACGCTGGCTTTCCATATTGTCCCGACCACAACTCCCCCGAGGCTACTGGTGTAGGGCCTGTGCCCGTGAATAACGAGCATGGGGTTAGGTTAAGCACTGCTTTAGATTACCTGAATCCTGCTCGGCATAGGCTTAATTTAACTATACGAGCGGATTGTTTTATTCGTCGAATATTGTTTGATGAGAATCAGGCTATTGGAGTAGAAGTTGAAAGTGATGGTGAGATATTTGAAGTCCACGGTAAAGAAATCGTTTTAAGTGCAGGCGTGGTAGGCTCCCCTCATATCCTGTTGCTATCAGGTATTGGACCCAGAAAGCACCTTGAAGATAAGAAAATTCCTGTGGTACATGATCTACCGGGTGTAGGACAAAATCTTAGTGACCATCCGATGGTCCCTGTACTATGGGATACTTTGTCTGATTTTGACCTAGATCCGGTTGCACCAAGAGTACAGATGATGCATCGATGGACTGCCTCTGACTCAAAATACAGGAATGATCTTGTTATATATATGCAATCCTATGCTACGCAGCGAACCAATCCCAGTGACGAGCATGTTGAACCGATTGGTATTCGGATGTTTGTATCTGTGCATTTTGGACTTGGGAGAGGGGAATTGAGTCTAGTCTCATCAGATCCAAAAGAGCACCCGGCCTTGAATTTCCGTTACTTTAATCATCCTGAAGACCTGCGCCGTATAAGGGAAGGAGTCCGGTTTGCAGTAGATTTAGGAAAGCAGACTGCTTTTGCAAACATAATAAATTCCAGAATAGATCCCAGCGATGATGAATTGTTATCGAACAATAACCTTGATGAATATATACGGAGAGTTGTTACGACCGGTCAGCATAGTGTTGGTACGTGTAAGATGGGTCCAACTTCAGACATTGATTCTGTAGTTGACCAGTATGGGAGAGTTCACGGTACGGAAAAACTGAGGGTAGTGGACGCGTCTGTCATGCCGCACTGTATTCGTGCTAACACGGAAGCCACGACCAGGATGATTGCTGAACGGATTTCCCAGTTTATGCTGGAAGGAAATTAATAATCTACTAAAAGAGTTTTAGGAGAAAGGAACAATATGGGTAGATTGGACAATAAAATTGCGTTGATAAGCGGTGGGGCCAGAGGGCAGGGAGCGGCCGAAGCTATGTTATTTGCCAGGCAGGGCGCAAAGGTTGTATTCGGAGATATGCTCGATGATTTAGGAAAAGAAACTGAGAGTTTTATAAGAGGTGATGGCGGGGATGCATTGTACGTCCACCTTGATGTCACCAGTAAGTCCGATTGGGCTACAGCTCTAAAGACTGCTGAAGAGAAATATGGTGCAGTTAATGTACTTGTTAACAATGCCGGAATCAATTTACAGGAAGGTGACAAGGATAGTTGGGATAAAGTCCTTGATGTGAACCTGCATGGAGCTCACCTTGGAATTCAAGCCACGATTCCGTATATGAAAAAATCAGGAGGTGGGTCCATTATAAATATCTCATCTGTTGCTGGAATAATAGGTAGAAAGGGATCTCCCTATTCCTACACGGCATCTAAAGGTGCAATAAGATTTTTGTCAAAAGGTATTGCGGTTGACTATGCTGAGGATCAAATTCGGTGCAATACGATAATACCTGGACCGGTGAATACAGCTATGATGCAAGGAGTGGATCCGAAAGTTATGGAACAGAGATTAGCTGAAATTCCTCTCGGTAGATATGGCACCACGGAGGATGTTGCATTTGCGGCCCTATTTTTGGCGTCTGATGAAACTTCATGGATGACAGGTTCTGAAATAGTTGTTGATGGTGGCATTACCGCCCAGTAGGTGTGAAGAATCAATTAATCTTTTATTTTTTATAATGAGGCATTTTCGTGAAATATGATCATATTGTTCTTGGTGCTGGATCAGCTGGAGCGATTGTCGCTGCTAGGCTGAGCGAGGATCGGAACCGTTCTGTTTTGTTGATTGAAGCGGGACCAGATTATCCTGATTTTGAGAACTTGCCTGACGAATTGAAATATGGATTTGCCAGTGCAACGGATGTTATTACGAAGGATCACAACTGGAGTTTCACCGCGAGGACTACAGACACAGCGCCGCCTATGGAAGTTGCAAGAGGAAAAGTAACAGGAGGGTCCAGTGCGATTAATGGTCAGATGTTTGTTAGGGGAATACCAGAAGACTATGATAGTTGGAGTTCTATGGGAAACGATGAGTGGGGGTTTCAGGAGGTACTTCCATACCTGCGCATGATAGAAGCTGATATGGAATATGGAGGCGATGATTTCCACAATTCAGATGGACCAATTGTTGTACGTCGCTTTAAACCTGAAGAAATGCTTCCTGAACAAAGTGCGTTTAGAGAGGCATGCCTTGATCTTGGAATTCCGGATTGCCCTGACTTTAACCATCCTGAAGGCTCCGGAGTTGGACCCTCTCCTTTGAACAACCCAAATGGTATTAGAATGAGTACCGCTTTGACCTATTTGTCGGAATCAAGACACAGGCTCAATTTGACTGTACGACCCAATACCACCATAAGGAGGATTATTTTCGAGGGCAATAGGGCTATTGGAGTGGAAGTCGAGTCTGGGGGCGAGAGGTTCGTTGTGGAAGGAGAAGAAATAATATTGAGTACTGGCGCTATTGGAAGTCCGCATATTCTTATGTTGTCAGGTGTGGGACCAGCCGATCAATTGAAATCTGTGGGTGTCCCGGTGGTCTGTGATTTGCCAGGAGTTGGGCAAAATTTGAGGGATCATCCTATTGTTCCCGTTACTTTTAGGGTTAAACCGGATCATGTGATGAACGAGCATGATCCAAGGCTTCAGATGGTAGCAAGTTGGACGGCCGAAGGGTCACATCTCAGGCGGGATTTAATGATAGTAATGTTATCCCATGCCGTCGAAGGTTGGTATCGTGGTAGTGAAGAACAGGAACCAGTTGGATTCCGATTTGTAACTTTACTCGAACTCGCAATCGGATCAGGAGAAATAAGACTCACCTCTCCTGATCCAGACATACAACCGTACATTGATTACAATTATCTTCAAGAAGAATTCGATCGTAGGCGGATGCGGGAAGGGGTACGTCTCTCTGCAAAGTTGGGGGAACATCCTGCTCTGGAGGCTCTGGTTCAGGAGCGTATAGCTCCTAGCGACGTAGAACTTGCAACTGACGAGGCTCTTGATGAATACATGTTGAGGATTGCCAGCACTGGTCAGCACATATCATGTACGTGCAAAATGGGAACTGCGGACGATCCTATGGCTGTTGTTGATCAATATGGGAAAGTGTATGGATTAAAAGGCCTGCGAATTGCTGATGCTTCAATCATGCCAGATTGCATACGTGCTAACACCAATGTAACTACTATGATGATTGGAGAAAGAATCGCTGACTTTATACGTCAGGGCAAATAAATAATCTGGACGTTAAATATAAGGAAATAAAAAGGCGTATAGAAGAAAAGGAGGTAATTATGGGTTTCTACAGAGTTTGGAATGGAGATGATGGTGAAAGCCACATGGAGGAGGTTGATCCAACAAAATACCCTGAATTTGCCATCTTTACTAATAATTTGACAGGGGATGATCCTGTGGCGGATTCGAATAGGGTTGATGGGGAAGTGAGCATAAACATGTTTGATGGCCAGAGAAATATGGACTTTCATCCGGCGCCTAATGACCCCCCGGGGCGGCGATTAATAATACATTTATCAGGAGAAGTTGAAATAGGAACGAGTGATGGTAACAAACATATTTTTCGGGCTGGGGATGTCAGGTTGATGGAGGATATGACGGACCCGGGCCATACCCATTTTGATTTAAGTCCTTCCAATGCGTTTCATGTTTTATTGCCCCTTTGATTGAAACGTGATTGGAGTCAATATGTAATTAGAATGCTGCGTTACGTGCATACAGGGTCCCTTAATTATTTGAGTACACAAAAATTTATATCTGTCGTAACCTAGGATCAAGTCGATCTCGAAGCCAATCGCCAAGCATGTTGAATCCAAACACCGTGAACAATATTGCCAATCCTGGCCATAAAGCTACCCACCATGCTGTTATGATCAAAACTCTCCCATCGGCAACCATAAGTCCCCAAGAAGGTGTGGGAGGGCTTATTCCAACACCCAGAAAACTTAAACCAGCCTCCAGCAATATAATGAATCCAACTTGTAGGGTGGCAAGTACTATCAGGGTATTGGTGACGTTGGGCAAGATGTGATGGAAAAGAATTCGTATATCTGAAGCTCCTGCTGCTTTGGCACGAAGGATGTAATCCTGTTGCATTACTCCAAGGGTGTCCCCTCTTACCTGTCGTGTATATACAGACCAGAGTTGAGCTCCTACGACCAGCAAGACAGTTTGCATCCCCGGTTTTAACGCTATTCCCAGAGCCAGGGCTAACAGCACAGGAGGTATGGAAAATGATATGTCTACCATACGCATTATTATTGCTTCAATAAGTCCCCGGTAATAACCAGCTATTAATCCCAGAGTGGTACCAATAATTCCAGAAATGGCTATTCCTATCGCGGCGATTGTAATTGAAACACGTGAACCATGTATAACTCTGCTTAAGATATCTTTTCCCGTTTGGTCTGAACCCAGTGGAAATCTCCAGGTTCCACCTGCGAACACTGGCGGCTCAAGTCGGCCACGGATTCCGTCAGGGGCTGTAAGTGGGTCGTGAGGTGCCACTATGGGAGCAAAAATAGCGGGTATGACCAAGATGAAAAGTAGTAATACCGTGGCAACAGTAGGTAATTTTCGTATCTGCAAAAATAAAATTAGCAACTGACGTATTCTCTCAGTCAATTTATCTTGAGACATTGAAGTTAGTATCCTGATTTACGTGCATTTTGTTACCCGAGCAACTTGTTTAGTAAGTAATAACATTATTAATTGAAGCGAATTCGAGGATCCAGATAAGCGTAAAGAACATCGACGAGGAAGCTTGATATCACAAAAATTGCAGCAAACACTAAGACTAATCCCTGTATTAAACCAAAGTCCCTTGCAAGTACAGATTGAAATGCTAATTGTCCTGTTCCAGGCCATGAGAAAATAGTCTCTGTCGTTACAGAGCCTGTCATTAGTACTGCGGCAAACATACCAAAATATGTCAAAGGAGTTGGGGCTGCATTTCTTAAGCAATGTACCCATACGACTTTACTTTCTTTAACTCCTTTTATCCGGACTAGTTTCACGTATTCTGTGTCTAGGGTTTCTAGCATTGCCGATCTAACCAATCTTGTGATAGCTGCTATTTGGAATGAACCTAGTGTTATGGCTGGCATAATGATATGTTTCCATCCGCCCAGCTCGCCAGCAGGAAGCCAACCGAGTTTGACAGAGAAAATCCACATCATCATTAGCCCAAGCCAAAAATTAGGCATTGATTGTCCCAGTAAGGCTAATATCTTGGATCCCTGGTCAAACAGAGTATCTCTTTTGACAGCTCCTATAATTCCCAGAGGAACTCCAATAAACACCGCTAAGGCCAGTGATACGCCTGCTAGATAAAGCGTGGCTGGTAATCTATCCAGGATGGCACCGCCCGCTCCTACCTCGGGATATTTAAGAGACTTTCCAAGGTTACCCTTTAACAAATTCCCTAAGTATCTGCTGTACTGGACGACCAGCGGGTCATTCAACCCTAGTTGTTCTTTGAAGGCTTCTCTTTCCTCAACAGTTGCGTCCATGGCCATCATTGTGTAGCTTGGATCCCCAGAAATGCGGCCCAAACCAAACACAATTAACGATACTGCCCACAGTGCGAACACGCCCTGACCGAACCTTATTAAAATCAAACGTTTCATTAATAAAATATAGCCTTCATAGAAACAGGACTGAACCTCCACACCTTCCAGTGTAGAAGCCCAGTCCTGTTATCTACCTATCTGAGTCTTTATGAGTAACCCAGATTTTAGTTCACGTGCCCTACTACTGGGCGCTTTTTATATTCTGTACGTGAGTTGGGTGAGCGGATCCCACTCCTGGGTACTGCCATTCCTTTATATAGTTTGGATCAATAGCCAGATCATAGGTCTTTTGGAATAACGGAACCGATGCGTAGTGGTCAAAGATGATATCTCCTGCATCCTGTGCACACTTATTGCGCTCATCTGCGTCCACTGATGCTACCAGACATTCGTATGCAACATTCATGTCATCCTGCTGGTAGGCATTGTTATTCTCATAATAGAAAACTCTCAAACCTTCTTGGACTGTTCGAATTGGAGAGTTCCTTGAGATAGCAAATTTATTACTCATCTCGTGTTTCTGAAGTTGCCTGTTGTATTCACCGGAATCCAAGGGCTGAACCTCAGTATCTATTCCTATAGCTTCCCAGTAGTCGGCAAGTATGAGTGTCAGTGTTGGCATCTCTTCGTTACCGCTCCAGGCGACAGAGTTAAGAGTGATGGCAATGTCGCCATTCTCCTTTTCATAATCAGATATCAACTGCTTGGCCTTGGCTACATCGTATCCGTATTTGGCCTCAAATTCATTGACCCATCGATCACTCCACCCTTCGTTGTAAGGGGTCATAATCTCGATCTTCACGACATCAGCCTCACCGTAAAACACTTCTTCCAGTATGGCCTGACGATCTATTGCCCGGTTCATTGCTTCCCGAACTCGTATGTCATGTTGTGGCTCTGGTCCTTTGTAGTGTTTGTTTCCGGTATCAAGGTAAAGGCCACCAAAGATTCCAATGGTCATGTTGTTCTGGTTGTTTGATGAAATGGTCTTCATCCCAGCTGCATTAGTACCTTGTCTGAGTTCTCTAGATATACCGGCTGCCTGGACTCGGCCTGAAAGCAATAAAGCCTGTCTAGTGAAGTCTTCACCTGCCCAAACCCATTCTAATTGGTTAAAGTCAGGATTCTCGCCACCCCAGTGTCCAGCTACCTTTTCGTAGAGTACATTCTGTCCTGCACCGCGAGATACAAAGGCATAGGATCCAGTACCGGCTACTTTACCGTCATAAGCAGTATCACTTCCTCCACCAGCATCCCATTGTGCTTTGCTGTGTACGATAAGGTCTCCACCCTGTCTTGAGAACAGTCGGGTTCCATCGATCATAGGAGGGTCAAATTTGAATGTAACTTTGTTCGCTCCATCAGCAGTAACGTCGGCGTTACCCCACAGAGTTTTGAAAGTGCTTACGCTATCTTCTCTGGTAAGTAATTCTACTGTGTGGATGACGTCGGCTGATGAAAAAGCACCATGCCCTCCTTGCCATTCCACGCCTTCTTGTAGATCAAAAGACCATGTCTTAAATCCGTCAGATACACTCCACGCCTTCGCCAATTGCGGCACAGGTTTGGAACTGACAGAGTCGTTTCCGATCAGGGTTTCTCCATACGGATCATGTTGTACTAATATTCCCCATGGACCTGACCATATTCTGTTATTTTCAGTATCAGGAG
>CAZUHE010000023.1:0-1942 GCA_964620395.1 uncultured Dehalococcoidia bacterium | reverse complement strand
TGTACTAATATTCCCCATGGACCTGACCATATTCTGTTATTTTCAGTATCAGGAGGTGGTAAAGCCACGCTTACCTTGTCTATCGTAGGTAATGAAGGTGCCCCGGCAGGGACTTCCTTAATTACTTCCACTTCTTTAATTACCTCTACTTCCTTGGTGCATGCAGCGAAAGCTGATACTACAGCTAAGGCGAGCACCAAAAAAGTAATTTTTGAGAAAATTTTACTCATTGTGATTCATCTCCCAATACTTTTTAATCGACCTTACAAGAATGGATGCTAACAAAAAGGTTAATGACATGCACTATTTTTCACGAATAGTTATTACTTAATATTAATGACGCGCTAATATAAGTATCATTGAAAAATAAAGTATATGGAGAATTTGTATGCCAAGAGCCATATTAGATTTGATGAATAAAGATGATCTTGCGCTTGTAAAGGCCGAGTGGAGAATAGGATTCGGATATGTCCCTGGAAAAGATAACGAAGGTCTCGTTTCCCGGACTGTCGGTAGCCCTGCTCGTCTTATTGATTATGATGACTCTGATTGGGACAAGTGTGAAGATTTAACTCAGTTTATTTCAAGTGGGTTCACTTTTGCCTGGTATCGCATAAAGGTCACTATTCCGGAATATTTGGGAGATCAATCATTGAAAGGAATGCGATGTCTAATTGAAACATGCGTGGACGATTATGGTGAAGTTTGGGTGGATGGAGAATGTGACCGAGAAAGAGGAAGTATACAGGGCTTTAATGTTCCTCAGAGGGTTAAGATAAATGAAGAATTACAACCTGGATCACTTCACACCATCGCCATTTTGGCGGCGAATGGTCCGCTGGCATCTCCCGGTGGGGCTGTGTTTCTTCGATATGCAAATTTGTGCTTTGAATGGGGTGGCCGACCAGTTGACAAAAAATATGGGCGGTAATTGTGGAATACTCAGATAACAGGTTGGGGTTGTATTTCAGGCTTTAGAAAAAGAGTATAGGTTAAAACATTATGCGTTTGTTGAATAAAATAGCACTTATCAGTGGTGGTGCTCAAGGCATGGGCGCGGTCACGGCCGATATATTTGCGCAACATGGTGCGAAGGTTATTATTGGGGATGTTTTGATAGACGAAGGTAATGAAGTGGCAAGACAAATTAATAGTTCGGGAAATGAGTGTCATTTTGTTCCATTAGATGTATCTCGCAAAGAGCAGTGGGATGAAGCTGTTGATAAGGCTAAATCACAGTTTGGGGGACTTAATGTTTTGGTGAATAATGCGGGAATTGCCGTCAGAGGGAATGTTGAAGAGACAAGTGGGGAAGATTGGGATCAGGTTATGGAAGTCAATGCTAAGGGGGTATTTTTAGGGACCAAAGCTGTTATTCCATCAATGAGAGAGATGGGTGGAGGCTCAATAATAAATTTGTCATCAATAGCTGGTTTGGTAGGTACACATGATACGACTGTTTATAATGCCTCTAAAGCCGCAGTACGAGTTTTCACAAAGTCAACAGCGCTTCAATACGCAAAATATGGAATCAGGGCGAACTCGATTCATCCTGGTACTATTGCGACCCCTCTAACCGCTGATTTACAGGCGGACGAAACGGCTTTGGCCGATCGCATTAACCGTACCCCATTAGGTAGGCTGGGAACTCCAGAAGACGTTGTTTACGGGGCGATATACCTTGCCTCTGACGAATCTTCGTTTGTTACGGGAAGTGAGCTCGTTATAGATGGCGGTCGTACGGCCGAATAACACATGTTCAATGGATATTTCACCTAAACTTAATAATTGTGGGCAGAATAATTGTCAAGTAATTTAATGGAGTTAAACCAATGATCGAATATAAATACGACCACATTCACCTTCGTAGTCGTGAACCTATGGAAACGGCGAGATACTTCGAAAGAATGTTTGGTGCCAAAATTATCGAATCTATTCAGAC
>CAZUHE010000022.1:6180-15436 GCA_964620395.1 uncultured Dehalococcoidia bacterium | reverse complement strand
AAACTTGTTGATGATGGGAATCATTTAATAAAAGGCCAAAAAATCGCAGTCATAAATGGAAAACTTTCATCAATATTGACCGCTGAAAGAACATCATTGAACTTCCTGAGGAAATTAAGCGGAGTTGCAACGGAAACTAATAAATATGTTAAAACTGTTGAACATACTAGAGCCAAAATTGTTGACACCCGTAAAACCACCCCGGGATTTAGACTCCTAGAAAAATATGCGGTACGAACAGGCGGAGGACATAATCACAGGCATAACCTAGGTGATGGCATACTAATAAAGGAAAACCATACCCGTACTCTAAAATCAGAAGGCATGACTTTAACCGACATTATT
Source organism: uncultured Dehalococcoidia bacterium (assembly GCA_964620395.1). Classification (GTDB taxonomy): domain Bacteria; phylum Chloroflexota; class Dehalococcoidia; order Lucifugimonadales; family UBA826; genus CAZUHE01. Next base: position 15,091 of record CAZUHE010000022.1, on the reverse strand, counting down.
CAAAAAGCTCGTAACAACGCTCCACATACAATAAAAATTGAAGTGGAAGTTGAAGATCTTTTACAATTCGAAGAAGCTATAGAAGCAAAAGCTGAGCTCATTTTGCTGGACAATATGTCGTTGCCCGATATGACAAAAGCAGTGAACTTGTGCAAAGGTCGCGCCTTACTCGAAGCTTCTGGAGGCATAAATTTACAATCTGTTAGTGATGTCGCCGATACAGGGGTAGATTTAATATCTATAGGAGCTTTAACCCATTCTTCTCCAGACCTGGATTTGAGTCTAGACATAGATTAAGAAACCACATTTCTCCGTCATCTTGAGTCTTCAGAATCTAACCAAATAGTTACAGGGCCATCATTAATCGACTTTATATCCATATGTGACCCAAATTGACCTTCGGCTACATCAAGCCCTGAATTGGATTTAAACATTTCAATCACTTTATTAAAAATCTCTTCAGCCTCAACCGGACCCATGGCATCCGAAAAACTTGGCCTCCTACCTCTGCGAGTATCACCATATAAGGTGAATTGGCTTATTACCATTAATTCACCTTTTATATCTCTAACAGAAAAATGAAATTTACCATTAACGTCAGGAAAAAGTCGCAAATTAACAGATTTATCGACGACGTATTCAATGTCGGAATTAGTGTCTGATTTAGATATACCTACGAAAATTAATAACCCTTTATTAATTTTTCCCTTAAGCCTTCCGTCTACGGATACTGAAGCTTTTTCAACTCTTTGGATCAGAATTCTCAAGGATCAATCGGAACTCGTAGATTTAGTTGATGAAGTCGACGTACTTTCTTTTTTAGGTGACGTGGCAGCATCTTTGGAATCCTTTGATGAACTTTTTTCTGCCGAATTAGATGTAGAGTCAGAAGATGCCGTATCCTTATCATTACTCACAGAATCAGATGCCTTACCTGAGGAACTAGCTTTTTTTCCGTAATCGTTTACATACCACCCACTTCCTTTAAATACTATGGGCACCGCAGAAAACTGTCTTTTAGCAGTAGCATTACATCCTTCCATGGGACATGGTTGATCAACTTCATCACTGAATTTCAGGCGCAGCTCAAATTTCGAACCACAGCTATCACAGCTATAATCGTAGGTTGGCAAAACATCCTCCACAACTGGTTTGCAAACAAAAAAGCAGTCTTTAAAGACCGCCTTTCGGTAAATAAAATCTAGCATCAGCCCAATACACTGTCAAACTTATATAACGGAGCATTGTGCTGGGGATACTATGGGAAAGCAATCATTCAACATCATTGATTAAAGAATCCAACCCGCTCTTCCATATATTTTCCAAAGTATCCATAGGCATAGAAATGACATCTTTCAATGCAAACTTGCTCGTCCCTACATGCCCTAGCATTAAAACATCGACCCCATGGCTATTACAGGCATCGTACAATTTTGATTCGTTTTCCTCAGCAAAGCTAACAACAATCCTTGATTGTATTTCCCCAAATAAACAAGCATCCCACCTACCCAATACATCGAAAGAGCCTTCAAAACCCAGGTCTCCCGCAATACTAGATTCAACAAGATTGATAATTAAACCTCCATCGGAACAATCGTGAGATGATTTAATTATTTGGTCATTGACAAGACTCCTTACAAGCTTCTGCACCTTCACTTCCTGAACCATGTCAATTCTTGGTACACCTGCGACCACTCCGTGTATCACATCAAGGTATTCACTGCCAGCAAAACTATCAACATCTCCCAAAAGTCCACTTCCACCCAATAAAACAACACAATCCCCTGCATCCTTGAAACCTAAAGTAGATGTTTTCGAAACATCCTCGGACAGCCCAACCGATCCAACCACGGGTGTGGGATATATAGCCCCTCCCTGTGTTTCGTTATACAAGCTTACGTTTCCACTGATTACCGGTACATTTAACAAATCACTTGCGGCCGCCATTCCATTAATACAATTTTCCAATTGATAGTAGATTTCTGGATTTTCCGGGTTCCCAAAATTCAGACAGTTTGTAAGAGCTATGGGTTCTGCTCCACTACATGATACGTTCCGACAGGATTCGGCTACCGCTATCATACCTCCCAAGTACGGATCCAAATAGCAAAGCCTACCATTTCCGTCAGTAGCAGCTGCCAAGCCCTTTGAAGACGTTTCAACTCTAATGAGTGCACCATCACCTCCGGGACCTATAACAGTCCCAGTTTGTACCTGATGGTCATATCTTCTAAAAACTGTATGACGGCTAGCCAAATTCTGAGATCTAAGCATATCTTTTAAAGTCTGTTCCGGATCCAAGGGAATTGGAACAGAAGCAAGATCGTAGTTCGCAGTAGCATCCATATAACGAGGTTTTTCGCCTGACAATCTGTATAATGGAGGCGAAACAAGATGCTTGATGGGAACATCCGCTATTAACTCTTCTTCATCAAATATTCTTATCGCCTCAGATGTTATTGACCTACCAACAACGTTGCACTCAACATCCCAACGATCAAACACTTCTTTTATCATTGTGAGTTTATCCGGTTTAATCGATATCAACATCCTTTCCTGAGTCTCGGATAACATCACCTCATAAGGTTCCATCCCTTTGTCTCTTCTAGGAATTTTATCAACATACAGTTCAACTCCAACACCACCATTGGATGCACATTCAACTACTGCACTAGTGAGACCCGCAGCTCCCAAATCTTGGAGTCCATCAATCTCACCAGACCTAGACACCTCAAGGCAAGCTTCAATGAGTACTTTCTCAAGAAACGGATTGCCTACCTGGACCGTTGGTCTTAATTCTCTATCATCTTCAAACGTACGCGACGCTAACCCAGAAGCCCCATGAATGCCATCTCTACCCGTCCCAGAACCCACCAGAACCAGAAGATTACCAGATTCTCCTGCTGTAGCTCTAACTAACTGTTCCGTTTTCAATAAACCTATGCACATAGCATTAACAAGCGGGTTTCCCGAATATGATTTATCAAAATTAACCTCTCCACCCACATTGGGAACACCAATACAATTTCCATATCCTGATATCCCATGCACGACTCCATCAAACAGATAGCTATTTCTGTTTTCCTTTAACGGACCAAACCTTAGTGAATTTAAAAGTGCAATGGGTCGTGCTCCCATTGCAAAAATATCCCTAACTATCCCCCCTACCCCAGTGGCAGCGCCTTGATATGGCTCTATTGCGGAAGGATGATTGTGGGATTCTATCTTAAACACCACAGCTAACCCTTCTCCTATATCGACCACTCCCGCATTTTCTTCCCCTGCCTTTACCAACAATCTAGGACTATCAGAACTGAATGTTCTTAACAAAGGTTTAGAATGTTTATACCCACAATGCTCGCTCCACAAAGAACCAAAGAGGCCTAACTCCAAACTGTTTGGTTCTCTACCCAACTTATCAATAATCATTTCGTATTCAGATTCCGATATTGCAAGTTCATCAAGAATTTGCTGGTCAAACGGCATTGGTATCTAGTCCCTTACCTATGAAATGTTTATAACTTTGTATCTGTAAAAGCATCTATGATCCTGATTTTCGGCTCCACACCCATTTTCAAAAAGAAGTACTTTTAAGGTTTCTCCCCTTTGGAATCACGTTAATTTAATCAAAGTGATCTTTAATAGACTCAAATATCAACAGCCCATCGTCGCCACCTAGAATCGGATCACAACATCGCTCTGGATGTGGCATCATGCCCAAAACATTGCCTTCTTCATTAGTAATTCCAGCTATGTTGTTTAAAGAACCATTGGGATTTACACTTTGCAGTAATTCACCCTTATCCGACGAATATCTAAACAAAATTTGTCCGTTATCTTCCATTGTTTCCAGGGTACTATCACTAGCAAAATAATTTCCTTCTCCATGCGATATTGGGATTCTCACTACTTGTCTATCGACCATCTTGGAAGAAAATGGGGAATCTGTATTTTCAACTCTGAGATTTACCCATTCACATCTAAATTGCAGATGGTCATTGCGTCTCAATACTCCAGGTAATAAGCCAGATTCACATAAAATCTGAAATCCATTACATATGCCTATGACAAGACCACCATTTTTAGCAAATTTCTCTACGGAATTCATCACAGGAGAAAAACGGGCTATTGCTCCACAACGCAGGTAATCACCGTAAGAAAACCCTCCCGGTAATATCAAACAATCAAAATCTGCAACCTGAGTATCTTTATGCCAAACATACTCAACTTCTTGTTGGAGTACTTCATCCACAACCCTATAGCAATCAGTATCGCTCCAGGTTCCCGGGAAAACGACAACACCGAATTTCATTCAGAAGACTTCAATATTTGGGTCACCATTCCGTTAACGACTTTGCCATCCGCTCTTCCTCGGACCTTAGGCATTATGGCACCCATAACTTTGCCCATATCTGAAATATTCTCAGCTCCTACATCCCGTATCACACTTTTTACTATTTCCCTTACCTCATCATCAGACATTTGTTCCGGCAAATAGGAAGAAAGGATGTTTAATTCCTGAGTTTCCTTATCAACTAAATCATGTCGCTCTGCTGTGATGTAAGCCTCGATACTATCCTTCCTTTGCTGGGCTTGCTTAGTTATCACAACTTCTATGCCGCTATCATCAAGAGTATTTTGTTTCGCTATCTCAGTATTACGAATCTCCGACAAAACAGTACGCAAAACCGTTCGCTTAATAACATCTTTGTTACGCATAGCCTCTTTCAAATCAGAATCCAAAGTTGCCCTTAGCGTCATTAATAATTCTCCATAGTTTTAGTTTCATTCATTCTAGACGAGTATAAAATCACATTTTTATAGGGTCAATATCATCCAAACCTTCCATTCCTTGTTGTAATAACGATTTTACACGGTCTCTTCCCAATAACTCCAAAGACTCAAAAAGTGGAGGCGATACCTTCTGCCCGGAGGTAGCAACTCGAATAGTACCAAGCAACTGACCTATTTTAATATCGATTTCAGAAGATAAAGCACGTAGATGATGTTCAATTGTCTTCGAATCAAATGAATCTATATTCGACAGTAAATGGTAAGACTTTTGTAAAACCTCATAAGAGTTCTTGGGGTTCATACCTTTCTGGACGAGAGTTTCAGGATTATATTTAATGTTTTTTTTGAAAAGAAAAGCTACAAGAGGAGCGGCTTGAGATAAAGTCCCCAATCTCTCTTTCACCATTGATGCTATAGATGTAGTCTCTTCTAATCCTGGTGATCTTTCAAACTCATTTGGAGGATATTCATTCCAATATTTAAATAAAACTTCCCCAAGTTCTTTCTCGTGCATATTCCTTATATATTGCCCATTCATCCAATCTAATTTATCTATATCAAATATAGCCCCCGACGCGCTGATTCTAGATGGATCAAAATTATCAACCAATTGATCAATAGAAATAATAGTAGTGTCCCCATCCAAAGACCAACCGAGAAGACTAAGAAAATTTACCATCGCCTGTGGTAAATATCCCATTTTCTTATATTCGAGGACAGAAGTAGCCCCATGGCGCTTACTCAGTTTTGATCTGTCCGGAGCTAGGATGGTGGGCAAATGGGCGAAAAATGGTTTATCCCAATTAAACGCCTCATATAATTGAATATGTCGAGGAACACTTGACACCCATTCTTCACCTCTAAAAACATGGGTGATCCCCATGAAATGATCGTCTACCACTGACGCAAGATGATAGGTGGGAAATCCATCAGCTTTCAGGAGAATAAAGTCATCTGCTAATGAATTATCAAACTCTATCTCCCCTCTGATAAGGTCCTTTACAGAAGACAGCCCGGTGTCAGGCATAGCAAACCTTATGACATAAGGTAATCCTTCGTCTTCATATCGTGATCTTTCTATATCAGTAAGCTTCCGACATTTACCGTCGTAACCCAATATAGAAGCCTTTTGCATCTTCTGTTCCTCACGTAATTCCTTAAGGCGCTCACTAGTGCAATAACATCGGTACGCCTTTCCACAATGCAATAGATAATCTGTTTGTTTTGAGTAAATATCCAATCTTTCTGATTGTACATATGGGCCATATTCACCTTCTATACCCATTCCTTCATCCCAAGAAAGCCCAAGCCATCTGAGTACATTTTCTTGTTTTTGTATAGAACCTGAAATTTTCCTGTTCTGATCAGTGTCCTCAACTCTGACAATGAATTTACCTTTCTTATTTTTTGCATACAACCAATCAAAAAGCGCTGTCCTTATATTGCCGACATGAGGGTCTCCCGTAGGGCTAGGAGCGTATCTGACACGAACTTCACTTACCAATGTGCTTTAACCTTTTCCTTAATTTGTTTCATTGCCCAATTCCGCTAAGAACTGTACCAACTATACCAACAGGGACATAAAAGAGGATAAATCTTCTGGGATATCTGATTTGATTGTCATGTACTCATCCGAAACAGGATGTTTAAATTCTAGCTCTGAGGCATGTAAAAATTGACGAGATAATCCCGCAACAGATCCTTTATACATGTAATCTCCCATAATGGGATGACCAATTGAGGCCATATGAACCCTTATTTGGTGGGTGCGCCCAGTTTTAATCGTTACATCAAGCAAGTCACAGGATTTAAACCTGGAAACAACTCTGTATTGTGTTACGGCATTTTTCCCGTTTTCAACAATCGCCATTCTCAACCTGTTATCAGGGTCACGACCAATAGGTGCATCAATTATCGCTTCTGGGCTTACCATTGATCCTTTAACCAATGCTTTATATTTTTTTATAACACTGCGATTTTTCAATTGATCAGAAATATTCTTATGAGAGTATTCATCTTTTGCGATTACTATAATCCCAGAAGTATCCTTATCTAACCTGTGAACTATTCCTGGGCGAACGGTCCCGCCAATACCTTTTAAATCAGGGCATTTAGCCAAAATAGCATTTACTAAGGTACCGTCTGCATGGCCAGGCCCAGGATGAACAACCAGGCCCGGGGGTTTATTGACCACTATGAGATATTCATCCTCATGGAGCACTTGGAGGGGAATATTCTGAGATTCAATCTCCCCTTTGGTTGGATCCGGAATGACCACCTCTACTGTGTTAATACCAGTCAACTTCGTCGATGACTTTAAAGGTACCCCTGAAACGGTAACATAACCTCCCTGAATTAACCCTTGTATTCGGGACCGAGATAGATTCTTAATGTGCAAAGCGAGGAATTGGTCAAGCCGTTTACCTGCACCATCTTTAACCACTTTTACAATTTGTGTCATGGTTAAGAGGACCCTTCATCGCGCGCATACATTCCCAATCTTTCTCCAAACAAAACCGTAACTACCAGTAAAAACATACCAATTGAAATCGCGGAATCCGCCACGTTAAATGCAGGCCACCAACCGACACTGATAAAATCAACTACTCCCCCATCGACAACTCTATCAAATAGGTTACCCAAAGCTCCTCCAACAATCAGCCCCAGAGATAGTCTGAGTGATAAAGACTGATTACTCTGTCGGTGAAACACAAAAAGAACAAATATTATTCCAATCACAGACGCGATAATAAGAATATTGGTGAACCCCTGGAACAGGCCAAACGCCGACCCCGTATTCACTCCATGAACAATTTGAAATATTCCTTGTTCAGGCCATTGAGATCCTAAAGGAAGCCAGCCCACTATAATCTCTTTACTGATCCGATCCATAACAAAAGTGGCTATGGTCAGGGTATAAAAAATCCAGTCACGATACCAGGACATCAATAGCTCCACGCGTATTTTTAAGTTCGTAAAACAAATTGGTTATGATCACTACTAATTTTACATGAGAAACAGTTAAATAATTCCAGTCTTCAGCCAAGATCCTCTCAAGAAATAAACATACAAAAGTAAGGATCTAGCTATGTTTCCTATAACAATCGCCCACGCAACCCCCACCGAGTCAAGCGTAGTGAAATATGAAAGGCCAAAACCCAATGGCACTTCAATAATCCAAAATGTTACCAAAGTTATCACCATAGGGATTAAAGTAGCCCCAGTATTCGAAATACCCTGAGTGAAGATCTGGACGCAACTCATAGGAAAAGTTGCAAGCGCTAGTATTACAATCCATAGGGACGCATGCGATACAAATTCACTTGAATCACTGAATAAAATAGCCACCTCTTCTGAAAAAATCCAGAGAACACTCATAGCTATAACACTGAGAATTGCTGCATAAAGAATAGACCACGAAAAGGACAGCTTAGCTCTAGAAGTATCTCCGGCTCCAAGATTTTGCGCCGATAACGTACCTGCTGCTCTACCCAAACCTCTACTTGTGTGATTAACTACATTTTCTGTGCGACGAGTAAGAGCAAATGCTGCCGCCGGAGCATCTCCAAATGAAGAAACCACCATCAAGAGAACAAGTTGTGAACCCGACCTCTGTAAACCAGTAATTGCGGCGGGAAACCCAATTCGTAACAATCTCCACGATAAAGCCAAATCCACATCGTATTCTGAAATATCCAGTTTCAGTCGGGAAGAACCTCTAAACAGAACCGTGAAATTCATAACAACTCCAATTAGTTGCGCCAATATATTGGCTGCTGCTGCTCCAGCCAAATTCATCTCAGGAAAAAGCCACCATCCAAATATCAAAAAAGGTGATAACAGTAAATGTCCAAGCCTACTAACGGTAGCCGATTTAAGAGGTGTAACACTATCTCCAGCTGCTTGCAGTGCCCCACCAGAAAGTCTTTGAAAAGACATCAAAGACATTCCGATGAATTGTAGTTTCATATACATGGATGCCAGTTCAACTACCTCATCACTGACTCCAACAAATGAAAGAAGCTCATCAGCGAAAATAATCCCCACACTTCCTACGATCAGACTCCATATAATCGTTATAGAAATGGCTTGAAACAATATGTGGTTAGCATATTTA
>CAZUHE010000022.1:0-6080 GCA_964620395.1 uncultured Dehalococcoidia bacterium | reverse complement strand
ACTCCATATAATCGTTATAGAAATGGCTTGAAACAATATGTGGTTAGCATATTTATTATCTCCAGCTCCTACTGCACGTGAAATCATAGCCCGCATTCCAGCATCCAAGCCCATACGGGCGGACATGAGCATTAATATGTAAGTTTGTGAAACTCCCAGACCGGCTATGGCCTTGTAACCAATACGGCCTGCCCAAAACAAATCCGCAAGTTGATCGATAATGCTGAAAAAACTCTCAGCCATTTGAGGCCAAGATAAATACCAAAGATGTCTTGGAATACTCCCTTTAGTCAGATCTCTGTCCGACCTTATTGGCTTACTGTTTCTACTGTTCGCAGAACCCTGAGTGTGGCCTAATCTAATAGATTTGGGCGTCTCGTTTCTATTGTTTTTCAAAACATATCACCACTTCGATTATCTATTATTAATAATCGATCATCGACTCCAAGACCCAAAAGATTTCTACAAAGAAGCAGAGTTTCGATTACTGAATCAACTGTTCCAGGATCCATCTGGAATATTAGTGCTCTAAGTTCTTCACCAAGTGAAACAATATCTGAGGATTTAGACGTATAAATATCTTGCAAAATTTCCCAATTGGAATCAGATAAAGCCATTGCTAGCTCCGCATACCTAATAGCCCAGGTGAAAAACCATGGAGTACCGTATTCAGGCGCCTCAGTAGATAATAGTCCCGATTTAGCTCCTTTATACATTGTCTCTAAAATAAAGTCACGACTGAACTTATACTTATTTATAATCCATTCAAGAGATTGATGTACTACAAGCTCTTCAAGATCGGAACCAACCCTAGCTTCTTCACTGTTTTCAGGGTACCTAATTCCTCTGCCGACAGATGGAAACCCTTTAGATTTGAGAAGTAAATGTGTTATTTCATGCGCCACATGATAAGCAAGATCATGATCAGGAAGAATTAACCAACGAGGTCTGACAGGAGTTCTGGGATTAAAATACTGGTCCCCAAATACCTTTTCCGATCCACTTTTTATTTCGTTATATGAAATAAAAAGATCTTCTTCAATATCGTTCCAAAATTCTGAAAAAGGATCGACAAGATTTCTACCAAGAACTTTCACAAACTCCACTCACTATTTTGGGGGCTTCAATTTTACTTGCGTAAGTTTGGCAACATTTTTTCTTGCAATAGGGTTGGCTTTCGAACAAATAGCATTGCGATCACACCCACTAAATTTGCCATGCCAAATACAAAAAACGGGATCATATAACTACCATAATTATCAAACATCCAACCAGCCCACACTGGTGCAACAGCCATGAGAATCCCATTTGGTAACATGGACCAACCCATTATAGTTGCGAATGATCCTCTTCCAAAATAATCACCTCTTATAGCCGTCATCAGAGGAGTTCGACCACCAAAAGCTATGCCGTACAATACGGCAAATAAAAGGGCCAAAGGAAGGCCGTTGGCAAATGCCAGAATAATAACTGAAGCCCCCTGAATAAAAAGAAATATCCCTATCAAGAGCTTCTTAGAGAACCTGTCCCCCAGCCAACCTGATATGAAAAGACTAGGAATAGCCACAGCAGAATATAAGGTTTCAATAGAGCTAGCAACAGTCAAATCCAAACCCATGTCTGTCAATCTGGGAGTTAGATGTAAAGATAGGGTTGTGATTGAAACAGTGGAACATAGATGTGCGAAAGTCAAAAACCAAAATGCGGAAGTTCTTAGTGCTTCTTTAGCAGTAAATTCTTCAACAACATTGACTTCTTTACTTGAAATCGTTTCCTTATTCCTTTCTTCAGAAATTTCAACACTTTCCCCATCAGAAAGTAATCCCAAATCCTCGGGTCTATTACGTATCAACTTTGCGCATGGTATTGCAACCACTAAAAGTAACAGGCCAAGGATTAAGCCAGTTCCTCGGAAACTTGTTTCCATGGAAATGGCATACAGAGGTAAGAAAAAGCCCGCAATATATATACCAGACATAGCTCCTGCCATCGCTTTGGATCTATTTTTTACAAACCAGTTGTTAAGAACAGATATTACCGCCAGCCAACCACCTATGCCGGAACCAAGTGTGATGATGATGAAAGTTACATAAAAATGCCAGATGTTATTTATACGGGAGAATAAAACAAATCCTATAGCCATCACTGAAAATCCTATAAGTATCATCATCCTCGCACCAATTTTATCTATTAGGATTCCTTCAACAGGGCCTAAAGCCGCTCCTTCAACCCTACTCAACAAGGTACCAATCGATATCTGTGTTCGAGACCATTTAAAATTATTCTGCAGCACGACCAATACCACCCCCATACCTCTAAAAACACAGAGTGACATGAACGTTATGAGAAACACTCCAGCTAGTACAACCCACCAACCGTAAAAAACTTTTTTTTCCTTGAGTGATCTGACATTGGAAATGTAGCTTTTGAAAGAAGACATCTATGAATAGTAACAGCATTAAACAATCTATTCTTTGTCATGCAAAGTATTCATGGGATAACATGCTTAAGTAGCGTTATATCAGGAAGATAGAACGCACTGAAACTAAACACACCTAGAATTTAGACGAGTTATTTCGAGGATATTATTACATTGTCGTTTTATATATTTCATTGCACCTCCTGTTCCTGGGAATCATCTCCTTCAGCTAATGTCGTCCAGTGCGAAACCTGCAAGGATCCGATATCCATCAAGTACATGGAAAACCCCAGTAATACATTTCAACCTTCATATTCGAACGTAACAATGCCATTACCGCTTACCAAATCTGATGATTTAATTACGCTTGGTGAAGGCAACACTCCTATTGTAAAAATGAACCGAGTTAGCGAGATGGTAGGGATCGATACTATCGGAAAACTCGAATATATGAATCCAACTGGATCCTTCAAGGATAGAGGGTCAGCGATTATGATCTCTGCCCTTGCTGGCTTCAATATAAAAGAAATTGTGGAAGATTCTTCGGGGAATGCAGGGGCATCTATTTCCGCATATGGGGCTAAAGCTGGAATAAAAACCCACATATTCACACCATCAACTACCCCATTGCCAAAGCTAAACCAAATTAATATATATGGTGCTGTCAATCACTCCATTTCGGGAACACGCGACGAAACAACAGAAGCAGCTTTGAAATATGCACGTGAAACCGGTATGCCGTACGCATCTCACAATTTAAGCCCTTATTTTATTGAAGGTACAAAAAGCTTTGCGTACGAAGTATATTCTCAACTGGGGCTGGACATGCCTACCGACATAATAATACCGGTGGGAAACGGATCTCTTTATTTGGGTATGTGGAAAGGATTCAACGAATTAGTCGACAATGGAGAATTAACTTCGATACCCAGGCTTCACTGTGTGCAAGCTAGAGCGGTAATGCCTATAGCGATGGCCATGGAGAATAAATCTTGGACCCCAGCAGATGCCACACCCACAAGGGCAGGGGGAATTGCAGTAAGTTCTCCGCCAAGATTGGGTCAAGTCATTAAAGTACTTACCAGTAGCGGAGGTTCTGTAATAACAGTGGAAGAAGAAGAAATAGGGCAAGCTCAAATACAACTTTCCCGTTATGAGGGCATTTTTGGGGAGCCAACCTCTGCTGCAGCATTGGCAGGATTACAAAAACTAACACACAAAAAAGTCATTAAAAGTGGGAGCAAAGTGCTAATGCCCATTACGGGTTTCGGGCTCAAAGATAAAATGCCTGAATAAATCACTCACTATAAAAAGCAAACGCGAGTCTCAGACCGGATAATGCCCCCTCAATGGCCCAGTCCTCCAGACAATAAGAAAGTCTGAAATGTCCCGCTAACCCGAAACCCATACCCGGAACTGCCAACACTTTAAATTCTTTCAGTTTATCCACAAACGCTACATCATCGTTTATCGGAGATTTTGGGAACATGTAGAACGCGCCATCCGGCTTAACAACGTCATATCCAATATCACTCAGAGCATTGTACAAAAAGTCCCTCTTTGCCTGGTATTGAGTCACATCCACAGTAACACCTTGAAGAGAAGCAACTATGTGTTGCATCAAAGCTGGAGCGTTCACAAATCCCAAAATCCGGTTGCTAAAGACCATACCGTTTATCAACTGATCACTCTCTTCATAATCTGGATGAACTGCAATAAACCCTATCCTCTCCCCAGGTAGTGCGAGATCCTTAGAATGTGATGTGGCTACTATACTGCGCTTTGTAAATTGAAATACGTGAGGGTATTCTTGGTTGTCAAATAACAATTTCCGATACGGTTCATCACTTACCAGAAAAATTTCTGTTCCTAATTCCTTCTCTCTTTCAGAAATAATATCGGATATTTCTCTCAAAGTTTCCGCTGGATATAAAACCCCCGTCGGGTTATTGGGAGAATTGATCAATACCAATCTGGTTTTGCTATTTATGGATTCCTTGAAAGCTGCCATGTCAGGTAGAAAGTTATCGTCAGGGGGAACAACACAACAGGAAGCGCCATGATTGTCGGCATAGAAATTGTATTCCACAAAATACGGTGCAAATATAACAACTTCGTCTCCTGGATCTAAAAGAGTTTTCATGATCACATTAAGAGCTCCACCCGCTCCACAAGTCATTAAAATACTCTCTTTTGTAAATCCGATATTCGTCTCAAATGAAAGTTGCTCTGCCACAGCCGACCTTGTGTGATCCAATCCAGCATTAGGCATATATCGATGCATTCCATCCAAAGGATTTTTTGCAATCGATTTTAGGCTATCAAAAAATTCTGTGGGTGGTTGCATAACTGGATTACCGAGAGACAAATCAAACACATTTTCAGATCCATACTTTGCTTTCAAGGATATACCTTCCTCAAACATTTTCCTTATCCAAGATCCTTGTGTCATGAAATCATCAATTTTTGTAGAAACGCCCATTAAACCAATCCTTGATATGTTTTGTGTACGCCTTTAAAGCAATCTCGAGTTAAACATAATTATAGAAATGACAGTAAGAATCCAAAGTTTGGCGTGTTATTGAGCTGTGATACCGCCATCAATAACCAATTCGGACCCAGTCACATAACGTGCTTCATCAGATGCCAGATATAAAACTCCAAGAGCGACATCCATGGAGTTAGCTATGATATTTAATGGGGTTCGATTAAGCTGCATTTCTCGACCTGCATCAGTACCAATCATGTCTTTGACCATATCCGTTGCAATGATCCCTGGGTGTACTGAATTACATCTTATTTTTTGAGGACCATACTGTACGGCAGTAGACTTAGTCAGCAATCTAACCAACCCTTTACTCGCGCCGTATGCAGTGTATCTAGATCCTATAAGCCCAGCAACAGAAGATATATTCACAATAGAACCACCACCATTCCGTATCATTTCCGGTATCACTGCTTGACTGCCTAAGAACACCCCTTTTGCGTTAATGTCCTGAACCAAATCCCATTCTGATTCTGTAGTTTCTGTGAGTCCTTTCATAATTAAGATACCAGCATTGTTAACAAGTATGTCCAATTTGCCATAGATTGAACTCGTCTCTTTTACTGCTTCGTCCCAATCATTCTTTTTCGTAACATCCAAATGAACATATATGGCATTACCTCCAGACTGGTTAATCTGATGCGCTACATCCTGTCCCTCATCATCAAGAATATCACCCAGTACCACACTAGCTCCTTCATCAGCGAATAATTTTGCTTCTTCAGCTCCCTGACCCTTAGCACCACCAGAAATAAGTGCTACTTTTCCTTTCAATCTTGGCATAAAAACCTCCCTCATTTTCCGTCTAAAGTACCTTACCATTTTACCTACACTAACAACCAGACACAGACTAATTTCTGCAAGCGTTCATCTAACTTTAAAACATAAAGAAGTGAAATGAATATCTTAGGCTTCTTGACTACAAATGAGAGGTATCCGACAATTAGAACCTAGGTTTCTAGTTGAAGTGAAGCCGGTAGGATCATTTATGTAAACGTCTTGAATTTGTTTTACCCGAGGAAAAGACGGAAAATCATGAAATGTATCCCGTAACTATAATGGGGGCCCGTAGCTCAGTGGTTAGAGCGGTCGGCTCATAACCGATTGGCCGTAGGT
>CAZUHE010000021.1:2184-15777 GCA_964620395.1 uncultured Dehalococcoidia bacterium | reverse complement strand
GGCGATGGTATGGCTATAGGTGGAGGGATAGCTTTGGCATTATTTGGGATGACTGGTTTGGCAGCCTTTTTTGTTGGTGGTCTGGTGGGACTAGTTGCTCAAAAGTTACCTTTTTCCTCTCTGTTCAGCATCATAACTGGATATATATCAATTCTTTTGATAAGTGTGTCAACCAGTGAATCAGAATTTCATCTTGCTCTAGGTTATGGTGGTATATGTTTGGTTATTCTGTTACACGCAATGTTAGGGCATAGAAAACGGAATAGAGTAATTGCTTAAGAGGATTTATTTATTTAGTGGTGTTATCTGGGGATCTCAATCATTTCTCTTTTTGACATGAGGAATTCTGCCATTGCACCATCTACGATATATACCGTGGACTGCGATGGTATCTTGGCGTAGTAGGTGGATTCGTCCTTTCTTATAAGTTTGATCCTGGTTGTTGGTGAGCCACTGTCTTTGTAAGTGTTGATTCTTAGGGCGCCATCAGGGGCATCAAAATCGAGCGTTTTAGCAATCGAATCTTCTTCAAAGCCCAAAGCAGGAACTATGTTGACAGTTTGTGTCAACACGGACATAAATTGTGTATCAGCAATGCCGTCATTTTCACCATTTCCGTCACCGTTCCTCGTAGTGACCAACCAGTCTTCGCCTGATCCCCTCAACACTTTATAGCTGTCTTTACTATTTGGAAATATGAATTCAAAAGACTCTATCGTTTGCGGTGGTATAGATACAACTATGGGGTCTCTCCAGGTGTCAGGATTGGCAGAGAAAACGCCGTCGCGTTCACAAGGTATTACATATGTTTCATCTTTTCCGGGCTTTCTTACGTAGCATAATTTTACTTCTGGCGACCATTTCCCAATATGAAATTCTTCCTGTATGGATGGGCCGAGAAAGAAAGTTATTGTAATGTTATTTTTGCCCGTAACTCCTAATAGATCGTGGTGTTTGGGTTTTCTTGCAACGAGTTGGGCTTGCGGTATGTCGTTCACGTGTGACCAAAAGTCATTCATCCTGGGTGAAAAGACGTTGTGTTTTCCGACCCTCCAGACTTCATCTGTTACTTTTATTAATTCCGAGGTTATATCTCCTTCGGTAATTTGTACCTTGTCAATGACGTCTCCAGAAATTGGCATCAGTCCCTTCATTACGAATTGATTGCTGCTGTCTGTGATTATCCTTGCGATTAAACCACCCACTCCCAATAATATTAAGGCTATTAGTACGTATCCAACTTGCCTACTCTTCATTATTCTGACCTTCCTTCACTTGAATTAAGATCAGTTTTAGCGATGGTGGTATCTTTTGACTTTCTCCATGGGTTAGCAAAACCCTTACTCATTCTTTGTAGATACCTTAGTACACCCAACACGATCAACAGTATGGGTATACCCCCAATATTTGCATATTGGGCTATATTTTTATGAGTTTTAGAAGGGAAAATAAGGCTTCGTTGTAGTACAACTTTTGATCTCACTGAGGCTAAATTATCTTCCTGGGCAAGCCAGTCAAGGAGGTTGAGGGCCAAAAGGGCATTGCCGCTGAATCGTTGGATAGCATCTTGTGATATCCAATCGGCGTCTCCTACTATTATGACACGTGAACCAGCCTGGTTTTCAGCTGTAACTGCTAAATCGCTTTTGAAGAAAGTGGTTTGGAGTGGGTCAGATAGTACGGGGGAATTAGGACTCAAATTCCGATAGGTCTCGTCGATTGCTGCATATTCGGTAGTCGCAATCAAAGGTTGAATGTTGTATTGAGATCCGGGTAGATCTAATATTCCAATTGAACTTGACCAAGGCATGACGACAGTTCTCACGTCGCCACCGACCTTTCGATCTAATACCTGAGATTTGACCCAATAGGGATATGGTAGAAACACATTGCCAGAAACGCCAGTGGAAAATGAAATTGTCTCGTTGGCCTGCAAGTCATAAACCAAATTGTCTTCAACAATGACCCCAAAATGTTTCTGAATGTAATCGCTGAAACTGTCGCGGTTCTTTAATCCCCCCAATTGCTGGAAGTCCACTAATACTGGTTCGATATTAAAGAAGGCTTTACCTCCATTATTGATAAACTCAGTTATATTTTGTCTTTCTTGTTCACTAATTCGTGCTTTCGGAGAAGCTACAACCAATATTTCTATGTCAGATAGATTTAATTTCCCGTCATCATTAGGGGCTATAGGAGCTACGTTGTATTGCTGGCTTAACACTGACGCAAATGCAGATAGCTCATTAGGAACCTCCATTTCTCCGTGACCAGTGAGAAAGCCCACAGTTTTTCTTTGGATTTCTTCCGTGACCATCTTATTTGTCAGTATGGCCAACCTATATTCGAATCCATCCACACTTTCTACAAAGGGTATTATTTCCCTTTTATCTAGGTAAGTTAGAACAATCCCCATGTACCCATTTTTTATTTGTAGTTCGCCTTGTGATCTCACGTTGAACTGAACTGCTGGTATTCCGGCAGCATCAGCCTTCTTAAGATCATCTTCGTTATCTTCAGGGTAATGCCTAACTACTTTGACCATGTTATTTGCGCTGGATTCAAAGTCGTCGAGAAAATCGTTAATGTCTCTGGAAACCGGGGACACCTGCACTGGCGGGTCCTTGGACAGATAGACATCAACAGTCATTAAATCATCGAGAGTTTTCAAGATCTCAACCGTGGCGTTGTCTAAGCTGAATATCTTGTCTTCTGTTAGATCCATACGCCCCTTTATGGACGTGCCAAACCATCCGACCGCAAGGCTCAAAATAATCAATCCAGCAACCCCAAGTTGTAAATTTCGGTATTGAGGTGTTTTATGGCTGAGAGTGCGGCTCCTTAAAATAAGGAATGTAGCACTTAAAAAAGTAGATATCAGAGCTACGAAATACAATATGTCCCTAAGGTCTATAATGCCTCTTCCAACGTTGTCAAAATGTGTTAACGGACTTAGTAATTGGAGCAAATTAGCCACATTCGAAGGAAGGGTAACCGCAACTATTTCAAGTCCAACAATCATTAGCAGCATACTTAGCGTTAGTCCTAGGATAAAGGCCACTATTTGATTCCTGGTTAGGCTGGAGGTGAATAATCCTATTGAGACTAAGGCCCCAGCCAAGAATATGCTGCCTATGTATTGGGAAACTACTGCACCCCAGTCTAGGTTTCCTGCGTTCATAATAGATATGGGGATACCAAGTGTGCATAGTATGGCAATAGAAACAAAAATCAATCCGGAAAGAAACTTGGTTAATAGGACGACCCATCCCCTAATGGGTTGAGTTAACAATGTTTCTAACGTGCCATCCCTTTGTTCTTCAGACAATAATCTCATGGTTGCGGCTGGTATGAACAGAGTCATAAGCCAGGGCAATGAAGGTCTATCGATAGCAAATTCCACCGTAAATAAGGGCCTTAAAGATGCCTCTCCGATCAAAAGAGCGGTCTTGAAGTATGCCCATGACAACATTGACACGAATACAACTATTAGTATGTAACCGGTTGGTTGGTCGAAGTAACCTTTTATGTCCTTACGGAGTAGTGCTATAAATGGTGATCTCATTATGCTGTTTCCATTCCGGAATACTTCTTGGAGGTAAGAGAATGAAAGACGTCTTCTAGACGCATTCTTTCCTCATGAAGATCCCATAGGATCCAATTTTGTTCGACAGCCAATCTGAATATTTCTGGGCGGGGATCTTCACTGCCGGATAGATTAATCTCGTACCTCTTTCTGTTTCCTACGGGATCCATTCGCTGAAATGACTCAACTGATTCTAGTGAGGAAAGTCCGTTTTCGATTTGTGTCCCTTCTACCTCAATGTAGATTTTTCGCAATCCTGGTGTGAGTTGCAGTAATTCTTCCACTGGGTTGTCTGCGACCAAGTGCCCCTGATTAATAACCAGGACTCTTTCACACGTAGTCTCCACTTCCTGCATTACGTGGGTTGTTACAAGTACTGTTCTTTCTTGACCTAGTGATTTAACTAGGTCCCGCATAGAAATTCTTTGGTTAGGATCGAGACCTTCAGTTGGTTCGTCTAAGATTAGTATTGAAGGTCGGTGAATGATTGCAGCTGCCAATCCGACTCTCTGATGATATCCCTTTGACAATTCATGAATTGGGCGATGGTAGACTTCCCTGAGGCCCGCTTCTTCTACCGTCCGATCCGTGTTTTCCTTGCGTTCTTTTCCAGACATTCCTCTTAAGTCGGCAATGAAGTCTAGGTATTCTCTAACAAGAAGGTCCTCATATAGTGGGTTATTTTCGGGAAGGTAACCTATGCTTCGGCGTGTTTGGATGTCCTGTTGGGAATTGTCGATTCCATCTATGAGAATTTGTCCTGTGTCAGGTGTGTAATACGATGTCAACAACCTCATGGTTGTTGTTTTACCAGCACCATTTGGGCCTAAAAACCCAACAATTTCTCCCCGTTTGACTGAAAAAGAAAGGCTTTGAACAGCTCTGTGAGGCCCGAAAGACTTGCTCACATTTTTAACATCAATCGTAATATCACTTTCTGATGAATTTTTGTCCGTCACATTACTTTCCCAGTTTAGAATCCTTGATCAAGATATTTTAACCTAGTCATCAAAAGGGGCAGGTAATTTCGGTGGGTCTAATTCAGTAATTAACGATTCAGTTGTCAGTACCATTCCAGCAATGCTTGCGGCGTTCTCTAATGCGGATCTCGTAACTTTCACGGGGTCGATTATACCGAGTTCGTACATGCTTCCGTATTGATTTTTTTCGGCGTCAAATCCAAAGTCGTCAGATCCTTCTTGTACGGCATTCACAACAACTGGTCCGCTGAACCCTGCATTGTTCACCAGAAGTTCGACAGGAGCTGAGACCGCATCAAAAACGATGTTGGCTCCAGTTGCCTCATCAGTTCCATTTGTGAAGCTTCCACGTACTTTTTGAGAAGCTCTGATTAGGGAGGTTCCACCACCAGGGAGGATACCTTCTTCCATTGCTGCTCTTGTTGCCGACAAAGCATCTTCTAGTCTTTGTTTTTTTTCCTTTAATTCAATTTCTGTTGAGGCGCCGACACGTATCACAGAAACTCCCCCGGACAACTTGGCGGCTCGCTCTTCCAGCTTTTCACGATCATAATCTGAACTCGTTTCTTCGGCTTGTGATTTGATGTTGCTGACGCGTGCTTCTATTTCTTCTGCACTTCCGTTTCCTTCAACGAATGTAGTGTCATCTTTAGTGGAGATTACCCTTCTGCACCTTCCTAGGTCAGTGACTTCAATCGAATCTAGTTTTCTTCCTGTTTCTGAACTTATGACGGTCGCTCCAAACAATGTAGCCATGTCATCAAGGATAGCCTTACGTCTATCTCCAAAAGCGGGGGCTTTTATGCCTATACAGTTCATCGTGCCTTTCATTTTATTGACGACGAGTGTTGCCAGTGCTTGTCCCTCAATATCCTCAGCCACTATTACAAGATTTCCGCCGATCGCGGAAAATTTCTCAAGAAATGGCACTAATTCTTCGGTGCTGGTGATTTTTTCGGAAGTTAAAAGAACGTGTGGTTCTGAGAGTTCGGCCACCATTTTTTCTTGATCAGTGACAAAATAGGGAGATAAATACCCTCGGTCGACTTCCATACCTTCCACATATTCGACTTCGTAGGCCAATCCCCTTGATTCCTCAACTGTGACAACGCCATCTTTTCCTACTTTGCTTATCACAGAACCTATCAAGTTACCCATTTCCTCTTCATGTGCCGATAAGACTGCTACTTGAGCTACCTGTTGTTCGTCAGTTACGTCTTTAGCCATTGACTTAAGTTCGGCGGTTATTGCATCTACGGCTTGGTCTATTCCCTTTTTTAATACCATTGGGTCAGCTCCAGCAGCTACATTCCTGAAGCCTGCTTTCAAGATCGCTTGGGCAAGTATAGTTGAAGTAGTCGTTCCATCACCAACAGCGTCATTGGTCTTAGATGCGGCTTCTTTCAGAAGTTGGGCTCCCATATTAAGAAAAGGTTCTTCCAACTCTATTTCTTTTGCAATTGTGACGCCGTCACTACACACCTGTGGTGGTCCGAATTCTTTGTCTAAAACGACGTTACGGCCATTAGGGCCTAGAGTTATTCCGACGGTTTTTGCCATCAGATCAATACCTTCCATAAGTTGCTCTCTAGCACCTTCTCTGAATTGAAATTGCTTTGCCATGCCTACTACCTCTTTTCCTAAATATTTATTGGTGTATTTAATTTATTTTTCATATGTTGAATAGGTGTTATTTATTCACGGTCTATTTCGCTTTTAATTACTCCGGGTGACATCGGAAGGTTGGTCATTCGTATCCCGGTTGCGTCATGTACGGCGTTAGCTACCGCTGCCAGCGGTGGAACTAACGGCGATTCCCCAATGCCTCTTACTCCGAAAGGATGGCCTGGATTCGGTACCTCTATGATGACAGGATCTATCATCGGCAAGTCCAGACTTGTTGGCATTCTGTAGTCTAGCAAGCTGGAATTCACGACTTTTCCGTCATCGCTCATGAAATATTCTTCATTTAAGGCCCAGCCTATCCCTTGAACGCTCCCACCTTGGATTTGTCCTTCAACATAGTCAGGATGTATCGCTTTACCCACATCCGCAAATGTTGAGCACCTCAAAACTGAAGTTTTCCCAGTATCGGGGTCAATTTCCAGGTCAATCAACATTGCTGCATATGACCCTCCAGCCCCTGTAGGATTTACGCCAGCACTGCCGACTATGGGGCCACCTGTACCGTTTGACCCCGCTGCTATTTCTTTGAATGTTAAAGTTAATTCTGGATCAGATTTGTGCCTCACTGATCCATTAACATACTCAATCTGATCTACTTCTGTATCCCATATCAAAGCTGCTCTTGTAAGGAGTTCCTTCTTGATCTCCTGTGCTGCCTCATAGGCGGCCCAGCCTGATTTAAATGCTACGCCGCTTCCGCCTGTAACCGAAGTGTATCCAATTGAATCTGTATCTCCAATCTGGGGATTAACATCGGTGACTGGTATGCTTAATACTTCAGCTAATTGTTGTGATATTGCTGTTCTGGAACCTCCAATGTCAACTGACCCTTCGATAAGGTTAACTGTGCCATCTGGCGTTACTGTGGCCGTGCATGCTGCGGGTCCGGTGTTATTTCTCCAAAATCCCATCGCTATACCTCTGCCGCGAAGAGTTCCTTCGTTGCTTCCCAAATCACTTTGATAGTGTGAACTGGATTTTACGGCTTCGGCGGTTTCTATCATTCCTATTCTGGCATTAGTGAGTCCGTCAGCTCGTTTAGTGCCTTCTTTCGCTGCATTCAGTAATCGGAGGTCGATGGGATCTAAATTTAATTTTGCGGCAGCCTCATCCACCAACGTCTCGATGGCGAAGGCTCCTATGGGGGCTCCGGGCGCTCTATATGCTGTTGTCTTCGGCTTGTTGTCAACTACGTCGTAACCATCAAGCTTAAGGTTTTTTATGTCATAAGGTGACAACATACAAGCTGTCGCCCCTCCAATAGGAGATCCTGGGAAAGCTCCTGCTTCAAAGTAAAGTTCAGATTCAGCAGCTGTTATTTTGCCAGTGTTTGTGAATCCTATTTTGGCGCGTACATAGCTTCCAGAGGTTGGTCCAGTTGCTTCAATGACCTCAGTTCTGGTCATAAACATCTTTACTGGGCTTCCCGATTTCTTCGATAGTAAGGCCGCAACAGGCTCTAGATATGGAGGCAACTTACCTCCGAATCCGCCACCTATCTCCATCGGTACGACATTGATCCGCGAAACAGGGATACCCAAGACCGTAGCGGTGGCATCTCTTATTCCGAAATGTCCTTGACTACTGCACCACACTGTTACGTATCCATCTGCTCTCCACCAAGCGGTCCCATTTTGGGGCTCAATATACCCTTGGTGAACAGTTTTCGTTCGGTATTCTCTTTCTAGAATGAAATCTGCTTCTTTGAAACCTTCATCTGTGTTGCCAAGCACATATTGTTCATGACTGGCAATGTTTGTACCTCTCTTATCACGTCCATCGAAAGATGAAGAGGTCATATGTTCATGAAGTACTGGAGCATTGTCAGCTATGGCCGCTTCGACATCGGTTACCGATTCTAAAATCTCGTATTCAATGTTTATTAGCCCTAATAATTCTTCGGCTTCATGCAGACTGGCTGCTGCTATTGCTACTATAGGATGCCCCTTAAACAACACTTTGTCTGATGCAAGTATGCGATCTTTTACATATTTCATATTCGCGTAAAGATCTTCTCCGATGGCTTCACTTTTGTTTGGCAATGGAGCTAGATCGTTTGAGGTTACTATTGCCCGTACCGCGGGATGTTTCTGGGCTGCAGATAGGTCTATCGACTTTATTCTGGCGTGGGCATGTGGACTTCTTAATATTTTGCCGTATAGCATGCCCGGTAAATTTAAGTCAGCCCCATACAAAGCTTTACCTGTGACCTTATCAATACCATCATGTCGTACTGGTCTCTTCCCTATAGCAGAATAGTCAGTCGAAGTTTCGGTTGCCAATGATCAACTCCTTTGATGGTCATTTAAGTAGTGACATAGAGCTTTAAATATTACAAAAATTTGCTCACAATCACAAACAAGTAGACATGCCTGTAAGGCCTTGAAGAAAATTAATTAGGTTTGTGCTTGTTGAAAAAGTGGATGGCGTTATTTTTGTGGGTCCCCGGATTCCATTGCAACGTTTCGACCAGATTGTTTCTCCCAAAATGTACCGGCGTTGTCATCTGGTTCATATCCTATGATGTTTTTTCCGGGTTCTAAGTCCCATATGCCGTAGGTGTTGTCTGACATACCGTATACGGTCGCATATCCAACTGATTCAGGGGCGTCAATTGATCTCTCGATAACTTTAGCTGTGTCGTGGTGGCTCATCCACAGAGACAGAGCGGATGGTGCGAAAGTTGGATCGTCTGGTTCCATAACCCAGCCGATTCTTATACAAATTACCGATAGTCCGTATTCATCATGAAAATAGCTACCAAGGGATTCTCCAAATGCTTTGCTAACACCGTAATATCCGTCCGGACGAATCATGTTTGTGGTTAATGGTGGCATTGGTTGGCGTATGTTTTTAAAATCGCCATCATATATCTGTTTGTACGGGTTATCTTTAAGGGGATGAAATCCTACTGCGTGATTGCTGCTTGCAAATATAACCCTATTAGCACCGCCGTTCCTTGCTGCCTCATATACATTTCTTGTACCGACAATGTTATGTTCCAGGTTTGATTCCCAACTACCCTGATGATTAGGATCTGCGGCTAGGTGTACTACGGTATCGATTCCTTCAAATGCCGGTACTATTTTGTCATAATCTGATAAATTCGCGACCACCGTTGGATAGCCTGGTACGGTCTTAAGATCTAAACCTGACAGTTCGTATTTAGTGGATAGGTTTTTTCTGATGATGCCACCAATTTTTCCTGCGAGACCTGTCACTAATACCTTTGTTTTGGACATCTCTTTCTCCTTAATGTTGGCCATGCTAATTATTAGTTACGGCTATGTACATTACATAGACGACGATGGGCAATATTATTATCCAAAATAAAATTCTAGGGGATTTCAACAATTGCTTTCCTAAAGGGTTTTAGCACTATGGACATTTGTTAAATATGATTCAATATATTATACGCAACTTGTGAGCGGTCCAAATCCTTAATCAGATGGTCAAGAATACTATGTTCAAACTAATAGCCTTAGACATTGACGGGACCTTAAAAGTGTCAGGAGGAACTATATCTAATTACACCAAGTCAATTTTGAGCAAATGTAAAGATGCCGGCACTATTGTTGTAATTGCTACTGGGAGGAGCCGTAAATCCGCGGATCCCATAGTGAACGAGTTAGATGTCCTTGACTATTTAGTTTCCTTTCAAGGAGCGTTGATAACCGGAATTAATGGGAACCAACCTGTTTGGGCTAGGGTTTTGGACAGAGAACGACTAATTGCCATCAATAAGGGTTTGAAAGGTTGGGAAGTAGAAAAGGTAGCTTACGTGGAAGATTTTATCTGTGTGGAAAGAATGACTAAATGGGCCCGAGATTATTCTGAGCGAAACGGCGTGGAAATTAAATTAGTGGCAGATTTGTGTTCTTTGGAAGTTGATCCTTACAGGGTTTTGGCGGTTGGAGAAGAGGGTGATGTTGAGAGGCTAGAAAAAGAGATGAATTTGAAGTTGAATGGATATGTTTATAGCACAAGATCTTTACCAAACTACTGTGAATTTTTAAATCCTGAGGCTGGGAAAGAAAAAGCTTTGGATTGGATCTGCGAAAAACATGGGATAAAGTCTGAAGAAGTTTTAGCTTTTGGTAATGGATTTAACGATGTGAACATGTTGAAATGGTCTGGGTTGGGGGTCGCTATAGGGGATTCTGAAGGAGTAGTTATAGACGTTGCTGATGATGTGGCCCTCTCCGTTGAACAGGATGGTGTCGCGCGATATATTGATCAACTTTTAGAGACAAGGAGAATAGGTGCAGTTGGGAATTAAAACTAACAATGTGACGGGCGTGATTGTTGGCAGCTTAAATATGGATCTCGTGGCCGTAGGGGAATCCATTCCACGGCCAGGTGAGACGTTACCGGGTAGTGATTTCAGGACTATTCCTGGTGGTAAGGGCGGAAATCAAGCGGTGGCCTGTGCCAATTTGGGGATTGATGTGAGGATGGTAGGCAGGGTAGGGAAAGATGGTTTTGGTTCTGATCTCAAAGCTGCCCTGAGGTCCTCCAAAATAGATGATTCACACGTTTATATTGATAATGATGTTCGAACTGGTGTTGCCTTGATATCGGTAGATCATAGGGGGGAAAATTCCATTTTAGCTGTTTATGGCGCCAATTTTACAGGGCAATCAGAACAGGAGAAGGCAGCAAAAGAAGCTTTGGACGGTGCTGATTTTGTGTTGTTACAAAATGAAATACCTCATGAATTGAATTTATTTGTTGCCAATTATGCTAAGTCCATCGATGTTCCAGTGTTTTGGGATCCAGCGCCGGCAAATGCCAACGCTTTTGAATTGATGAAACTGTGTTCATATATAACCCCCAATCACTTGGAAGCAGAAGCTCTTATTAACACCAATATTAGAAGCCCTGAGGATGCTTTTATTGCCTGCAATAAAATAATGGATATTACCGATGGGGAAGTTATGCCTTTTATAACGCTTGGTTCTGATGGTGTGGTGTTCATCTCTGAGGGAACCCCACAACTCCTTCCTAGTTTTTCTGTAGAAACAATTGATACGGTGGCTGCAGGAGATGCTTTTGTAGCGGGTTTAGCTGTAGGTATATCTGAGAAAGAAAAATCCATGTCGGAATGCTGCAGATTTGCCAGTGCTGTAGCAGCTTTATCAGTTACTAGACGAGGTGCCCAGGACTCCATGCCAATGCGTTTTGAGGTAGATGAATTTCTTAAGTGACTGGGTTAGTCGGCAGATTTCATGTTTAGTATTTCGGTAGCCAATTCTTTTTTCATTCTTTTTATAAGTGACGGTCCTTCGTAGACAAGTGAAGTGTAGAGCTGAATGCTTGATGCTCCAGATGCTAAGGCTTGATAAACTTGTTTTCCGTTGGACATTCCACCACAGGCATTTATCTTGAGTTTTGACCCAAATTGTTTTGAAATCGCTTTTACCATTGCAATTGTATTTTCAAATAATGGTGCACCACTCAAACCTCCCTGACCTATCGCGAGACCCGAATTTTTAACCGGCAAAGTGTTTGAGACGGTAACGGAAGAGACCCCAAAGTTGGCACATTTATCAGCGAGTTCAAAAATACGTTCCTGTGATTCCTCTTGGTTAATGGCATCAAATGGGGGTAATTTTACGAATAATGGTTTGTTTCGCGACTCATTTATGGTTTCAAGTAAGTTCCCTAAGTTTTGAGGTTCTTGAAAAATCTTAAGCCCAGAAGTGTTGGGGGAACTTATGTTTATTTCAACAGCAGAGACGAATGGTTCTAGGGCTATATGACAGTCCCTTATGTCGGTTATTTCCGTTCCCGAAATACTAATCACTCTTTTTGAATCGTTGCGTGGAGGCTCCAGATCTCTCAGGTGATGAATCGCGGAGTCTAATCCTTTTCCAGGAAATCCGAGTGAATTAACGAGAGCTTTTTCAGAAGGAAGTCTCATGATTCTTGGTTTTGGATTTCCGTATCTGGGGTCTTTTGTGACAGTACCGACAGTGATGTAACCAAACCCCATGGATTCGAGTCCCAAAATTGATTTACAGTCTTTGTCGAACCCTGCAGCAAGGCCTATCGGGTTTGGGATATTTAAGTCCCCAATTGTTGTATTTAACAATATATTTTCGTATCGGTACCTTTTTTCCATCAGTCTGGCTGGAAACTTGTTGCGCAGAAAATATTCGACTATGTGGTGAACCTGCTCTGGGTCCATCGAAAATAATATTGGGCGAAATATATGTTTGTATAAATTCAATATCTGTACCTTCCAGGTAATACTAATTATTATATGAGTTTACCCATTGGGTGTTATGGTATACCCGTTCAGATATAATTACTGTGTGTCAGCGCATTTTATGAGGATTTTATGGAATTGAATTTTGAAATAGGGGACCCATCTCAGCCTCGAGGTCATGCGTTACTTTATTTTACGGATAGTTCCAATGGGCAGGTATTTGCAACATATGTGGTTCTTTTACCGATAACCGTTGATGTATCCAAGTATGTTCCTCCTTTTTTAATGAATCAAGTTGGGGATACAGTACCTGGGGACATGTCAGCATTTGCATTTCCACCAGCTCCAGAAGAAGTAGATAGTCTTGAGATATTGTCAGAATTGGCATTGGCGCGGAACGACGACCTGATTTTTGCAGGTCCTTACGATAATTCAGATGTGACATCCTCCATGATGAAAGTGAATGATGTTGTGCAGGCTTATCAGGATATGTACGAAGAGATTTTTCCTTCTACGGATGAATCATTGGTTGACGACCTTAAACTTGACGAATCACCTCATATAAATGACGTGGTTTATTCTCTCATGAGCGAGGCCGACAGATTAGGTGAACTCACCAAACTTGTTGGAACATTGAGATACTCCATGGAGACTGGTGAGGATACATTAATCAAGGATACTGAAGCCGATATTTCTGCTTTAGCGATCTATTTTTCAGAGACTTACCAAATAAATAACCTTCTTAAATGGGCTAAACAAAAAGGATCTTCTGCTGCGGATATAACCGATTTATATTTAAAGAGATGTTTCCACCTGTCAAAGGAAGAATACGTTCAATTGGGCGAAGTAGAAGCAAAGATATCTTCCTTAACAGGGACGTAGATTATTCTTGTAAGGGTTAACTATTGGTTATTTGGCGTATATCTTTAAACTTTATTTACAACATCTATCATATTTTTTACTTCCGATGCTACCAATCCAGTATTTTCCATAGGTAGAAAATGACTCAGGTTGTCATATTGGTGTACAGACGAATTTGGAAACAAATTGGGCAAGTCTGATCTAGTTATAGACGGTCCAAAATTGCCAGGAATATCTTCACTTGTTCTTTCACGAGCCAATAATATCCT
>CAZUHE010000021.1:0-2084 GCA_964620395.1 uncultured Dehalococcoidia bacterium | reverse complement strand
ATCTTTTCGATATCAGGCACAAATGTGTCCCAGTCGTATGATGAATCCGTTTTAGTACTTTGGCCGTGGCCACGTAGGTCGATGGATATGCAGTGAGTACCGTTTAATTTATCGATAACCTTTTTCCATATCATTCCGTGGAAACCGGTTGCGTGACAGAACAGTACCGTCGGGTTATCACCATCCCACTCATATACGGTGTTTTGGTAGGATCCGATATTGACAGTAGAAATTTTCGGATTAATTTAAATACCCTTTATTTTAATGCCTGTACCTGGTTTACCAGGGCATTTTGCGACCCATTTCCTTACGCAGCGTATCTGCGATAGATTCGTCGTCTACGTGTACTATCCTAGCTCCTATTTCAAAGAGAGCATGCCTTGCTCGCTCTTCGACAGTCATATCGGGGTCATGCCAACTGGAAAGGAAAGTTAAATTGGATTTGTCACAAGCTGATTTGACTATATTACGAGCCCTATTCATCTCATCAGTATAGGGCGGGTCGTGTAAGTCAGGGTCTCCATGTGACATGCCCATATCTCCAGGTCCCCATTCCGCAAATGATATACCCGGGACCGCTGCTATGTTATCGGCATCAGGAAGACAAAAACGATCTTCGATTTTGAGTCCAAGCATTAATTCGCCGTCAGGATTTAATGGCCATGGATCTGCTTTCCACATATAATCCACGGGGTCTAAATTCCATATTGGAGCGGGCCGTTTCTGTCCGCCACCACCACGAAGGCCTTCAGGGATACCTTTATCTCGACCAATTTTTTGAAATACGTATCTTGATGCGGCGACAAAGGTTGCAACCGCATCAGCTCTTCTTGCGTGTGTGTGTAGGATCCCATGAGCGCCCGTCGATAATACATGTCGAATTTGCCAGGCATTGTACAGAACCTCTTCTGGTGTCATGCAGTTCGATGGTACCGTAGTAATGACTGTAGGGGTTGGATGACCACTTGGCGTAGGCCCTCCATCATGCAAACCTTGCATGAATTGGGATAATCCGACTGTGTCAAAAGGAGAGTGTTCAAAGTCATATTGAATCATGTCTGCCCATGTTTGAGATAATTCCTTGCCACATTCATAAGTCAATTCTGGAGCAGATATAGCGAAAATAGCCTGATTGTCTTTAATGAGTTCGATACATTTATTTATTTTTGCCATTAAAAACCTCCGTTTCTGGTCTTTTTTATCAACGTCCCTGTAAACAATTGCTTGATTATATTTCAACAATGAACTTCACGGTTCATTTAATTCGCTATTCTAGAACAAACAAGCTATTAAATAAAAAGTTTCGGCTTACAATATTTCGCCCGCGATGTATTCTCCGTCTATCCATGAAGGTTCAGATTCTAGATGCTTCATGAAATTGTTAAACACTTCATTTTGTTCAGGGCTGTTTGCATTATCGATGTGAGCCTTTTTATCTTCAAAAATAGCGCAACCGACGAAATCCTCTTCTGGATTGTCAGGTTTCATCATGAACCATCCAATCATTCCCTTTGGTTTATGGCTCCCGAGGGAATCCAATAATTGGCCTTCGTGGCCAGCTTTGACTTTCATTCTGAAAAATGTGCCATACATTAGGAAAAACTCCTTTTCTACTTGACGCTCTGATTTGCTACTATACAGTTAATCGATATTTTTAAATAATACATTCGGTGAATCAACATCCTGTAATAATCAGAAAAGGAAGTAATAATGCTTATTGGGTTAAGGACTTTACGAGAGCGCATACATGGAGTCGTTTTGAACAAAGGCGAGCAAGGTCATGAAATAGACGGTTTGGTATCCAAACTGGAATCTCTGCCGGAAAGCTACGATGCAATGTTGGAATTTGCCAATTCTCTGTCGGATCTGCCAATAAGGTCGGATTGGAAATACGTGGAACCCAACGGAATTAATGACATATGGGATGAATCAAAACCAGATAGAAATACGGGTGCTATTTCTCCTGTTGATATTAATGATAGTTCCAAGAGAGTTGAATCAGCTTTTCTTGGTTCCGTCGCAGGATGCATGTTAGGCAAACCGCTCGAGGCTATGCTCACAGGTGATGAAATAAGAAGTGCTCT
>CAZUHE010000020.1:0-15929 GCA_964620395.1 uncultured Dehalococcoidia bacterium | reverse complement strand
CTAGCCAATACAAAACCCACCTTTTTACCACATGTTAGAATGGGAGCTACTGCTCACCATTTCCAAGGAAACACCAAGTCATTAAAGTGTCCCAATACACAGGCATAGATTGCAAGGCATTTGATGTTCAATTTTCAAGCAACTTAGCCCAAAAACTCAAATATCACAAAAAATTATTAAACAAATAATAAGGAATTATCCAGTAACGATATGCAATATACATTCAAAGTAGGGATAGTCACTATCAGCGATACACGGTCGGCCAATGCTCAGCATAGTGACCAAAGTGGAGATTCTATAGAAAGCATGATCGCAGGTGAAGGATACTCCGTCATATTCCGAAAAACGATTTCCGACGACGTAGATTTGATATCAAAAACTTTAATGGAAGGGGCAGACGAAGGTGAAGTCGATCTAATAATAACGACTGGCGGAACAGGTCTCGCTCCTCGAGACGTCACACCAGAGGCCACACAGAAAGTGTTAGATATCGAAATCCCTGGCTTAGGCGAAGCAATGCGAATGGGAACCTTCGAAAAAACTAATATGTCTATCCTCAGCAGGGCCACTGGAGGAATTAGGTCAGGTTGCCTAATAATAAACCTCCCAGGCAGCCCAAAAGGGGTACAAGAATGCTTAAATGTAGTAGTTGGATCAATCCATCATGCGCTGGAAATGATAAGAGGATGGAAAACACACGGGGAAGAAGCAAGTCATGGACCAATCTAGTGAACCTGAAAACTTAAAGAATGCAGGTGATCAAAAGTCCATAAACTTCCACATCCTCACCATATTCCCTGAAATGTTTTATTCGCCTTTCGATCAAGGAATCATAAGTAAGGCCATCAACAATGGAAGAATCAACATATTTTTACACGATATACGGGACAAAGCTGTCGACAAACATGGAAGCGTGGATGATTATCCTTTTGGGGGAGGACCCGGAATGCTTCTAAAACCAGAGCCCATATTTAATTCAATTGAATCAATAAAAAAAGACCATCAGATTAATAATAATTCCCCAATAATACTGCTATCCCCTCAGGGTCAACAATTCACACATACAAAAGCTTTAGAATTTTCCAAAAAATCTGATTTGATACTTATTTGCGGACGCTACGAAGGATTCGATGAAAGAATTAGAGAAAAACTAGCTACCGAAGAGATAAGCATAGGGGATTTCATTTTAAGTGGTGGAGAGATTGCTGCCATGTCTGTCATAGACGCAGTTTCAAGACTGGTTCCCGATGTGCTAGGGTCAAAAGAATCATCAGAAAACGATTCTTTCTCTGATGGCTTGTTACAATTCCCTCAATATACTCGCCCTTCTAGTTTCCGGGGTATGCAAGTACCAAGTGTATTGCTGTCTGGCAATCACAGTAAAATAAGGAAGTGGCGAAGGATACAATCCCTTCTAAAAACCTTGAAGACAAGACCTGATTTGTTGAAAAACATTCGTTTGACCACTGAGGAACAATCTATGATCACCGAGAATTCACCAGAATCAAATCTTGATGAATCTTAGCAATCTATAACTAAAAATATTACATTTGTTCGTTTAGCATATATTCATACCTATTCCGGGAGAAAATCAAGATGGAAGGCAAAGATTTTTTGTCCATACAAGATGTAAGTAATGGAGATATTAGGTCTTTAATAGAAAAGTCAGCTCGTATGAAACGTGAGGAAAGTCCCCAAATATTAAAGGGGAAAAACATCGCTTTATTGTTTGAAAAACCTTCATTGAGGACCAGAGTTAGTTTCGAAGTAGGCATAACACAAATGGGAGGCAATTCTATATTTATGGGTGGGGCTGAAATCGGTTTAGGGGTAAGAGAACCTGAGTCCGATGTAGCAATGGTTCTAGACCGTTGGGTTGATTGTTTAGTCGCACGAGTTTTTTCTCATAACAGTCTTACTTTGTTAGCGTCTAACTGTTCAATACCCGTGGTGAATGCTCTCTCCGATAAAGCACATCCTTGTCAAGCTATTGCAGACTGCCTGACTATATATGAACAAAAAGGTAAGTTAGAAGGTCTAAAGTTAGCGTTCATTGGAGACGGAAACAATGTAGCTTCTAGCTTAGCTCTTGCCTGTTCCCATGCTGGTATGGATTTCAGTATTGCCTCTCCAGATTCCTATAAATTATCAAGCGATATATGGGAGAAGGCAAATAAAATATCCTCTACCAATAGAACTAATCTACTTTGGACTTCTGACCCAAAAGAGGCAGTTAAAAACGCTGATATCATTTATACCGATGTATGGGTAAGCATGGGGGATGAAATAGAAAGTGAAGAAAGATTAAGGAAGTTTTCTGGGTATCAGGTAAATGAAGAGTTAGTATCATACGCCAAGTCTGACTTCTTGTTCATGCACGACATGCCGGCGCACCGAGGGGAGGAAATAAGTCAACACATGCTTGATCATCCCAATTCAGTTGTGTACGAACAAGCTGAAAACAGATTGCATGCTCAAAAGACAATCATAGCCGAGCTTTTTGGCCATTAGTTCCTATTAGGATGTATTTAATTGACAGGTTTCAACTCAATTCCAAATAAACCGATCGTAGCCATTGTTGGAAGACCCAATGTCGGTAAATCAACCCTTTTTAACAGACTCACTGGAACCAAGAATGCGATTGTATCTGATACATCGGGGACAACTAGGGACCGCTTAATTGCTGAAACCACATGGGGCAACAAACAATTCGTTATTGTTGATACCGGTGGTTTGGATTTGCATTCAGTGGAACCTGTTTGGGATCAAGTACTTCTACAAATCGAGTCCGCTTTGGAACAGTGCGACGTTGTAACATTTTTGGTGGACACAAACGATGGAATCACTGCACTAGATCGAGATGTCGCTGAAATTCTGAGAGTTACGGATAAGCCTATTGTGTTAGCCGCCAACAAGAGTGACAACGACACCAGAAGGTCGTACGCTTCAGAATTCTATGAACTTGGATTTGGTGATCCAATACCGATAAGTGCATACCACAATTACGGCGTGGAAGACTTAATGGACCTTGTATTATCAAAAATGCCGGATACAAGTAACGTCCAGGAATATGAGCAAGGTATGAGATTAGCTATCGTTGGAAGGGCTAATGTTGGTAAATCGATGCTTCTAAATTCAGTGGTGGGGGAACAAAGATCTATAGTCAGTAGTCTAGCAGGAACAACAAGAGATTCCATTGATGTAACTATAGAACATGAGGGAAACACAATAACATTAATAGACACTGCGGGAATAAGAAAACGAGGGAAAATTGAGAGGGGAATAGAACAATATAGCGTATTAAGATCTACAAGAGCTATTGAAAGATCTCATGTTGCTGCCCTAATCATTGATGCATCTGACTACTCTACTGCCCAGGATACTCACATAGCTAACTATGCGCTAGAATCGTTCAAGGCCATAGTCATAGTGGTAAACAAATGGGATCTTTCTAAAACCACAGGTTTTACAAAGCAAGAAGTCCTATCCGACATAAGAAAGAGATTTAAATTTGCTTCCTTCGCCCCAATATGTTTCACTTCGGCAATAAACAAAACGGGAATCAAAACCATGTTGAATACCGCAGCCAGAATCTATAGTGAATGGTCCAAAAGCATACCTAGAGCCGATGTGAGAAAAACTATCCTTTCTGCGGTAGCAGAACATCCACCAACAATGAAAGGAAAAAGAGAGTTAAAAATTTATAGTGCGGTGCAAGATGGGGCCATGCCACCGAGTTTCACTTTCTTTGTTAACCACGCCGATATGATACATTTTTCATACAGGCGATATCTGGAAAATAAAATTAGAGAAGACTATAACTTTGAAGGCTGCCCCCTTCGAATGCGATTTAGGGGCTGGCATCGTTGAACCCTCACCTTGTTGGTTTTCTTTTTATTGTTGCAGGATACTTAATTGGATCTATATCGTTTGGGTTGATTATAGGGAAAATAATAAAGGGAATAGATATAAGAGAATACGGAAGCGGAAGTACAGGTGCCACTAATGTCTTGCGAACTTGTGGTGTCTTTTGGGGACTTATGGCTCTAGTATTGGACATGATGAAGGCGGCTGTACCGATAGCATTAGCTGTCCATATGTACAATACCCCTTTGTACGTTCATCCTTTTATTGGCCTATCAGCGATTCTGGGTCACGTCAAGCCAATATTTACGGGCTTCCAAGGGGGAAAGGGAATAGCCTCAGGCTGGGCTTCATTAATTATACTTTCTCCTTGGTCAGGGCTAACAGCGATATTGTTCGCGGGCCCTATCATGTGGGCAACAAGATATGTATCCTTAGGTTCCATGGTGGGCTCTACTGTAGGAGCATGGACTCTCATAGTATTTTCTATATTTGATTACTGTCCTGGCTATTACTCCATATTTGGATTTGTTGGTTGGATTACAACAATCTATCTACACAAGGAAAACATAAAGAGGCTTATCGAAGGAACTGAACGAAAAATGGGGCAACGAGAAGCCAACATAAAGAAGTAACATGACTAAAATTTGTGTAGTTGGCACCACAACTTGGGGAACAACACTTGCTATTGTTCATGCTAGTAGTGGTCTTGACGTAACGCTACTCACAAGATCTACCCCAGAAACCACCTTGTTGGAAAAAAACCGAAGAAACTCACGATTTGTCCCGGATTTCCCATTCCCCGACAACTTATCGGTCACTAATTGCTCAGAATCCGCTATAAATGACTCTGAAATTATTATCTTCGCAGTCCCTTCAAATACACTAAGACAAAATCTCAAGAAAATATCTCATAATTTTAAGAGCACGCATATAATTGTTAGCGCAACTAAAGGTTTGGAAGTACAGACTAGTAAACGTATGTCAGAGGTTATTAAAGAAGAAATACAATCCGTTCCCAAAGATCAGATTTGCGCAATGTCAGGACCGAATCTAGCGACGGAAATTATTAGAGGTAAACCTTCCTCAACGGTAATTGCATCAGTAAACCTTGATTGTGCCACATTTGTTCAATCTGCTTTGAATTCCTCAAAATTCAGAGTCTATACCAACACCGATATTATTGGAGTAGAAATCGGTGGTTCTCTCAAAAATATTACCGCCATAGCCACAGGTATTTCCGACGGCCTATCTCTAGGAGATAACGCTAAGGCCTCTATCATAACTAGGGGATTATCTGAGATGTCGCGGCTTGGCTCGTGTCTCGGTGCCGATAGGTTAACTTTTTCTGGATTAGCCGGCATGGGAGACCTAATTGCCACTTGTTCTAGCAATCTGAGCAGAAACAGGATGGTTGGGATTTCACTAGCCAAAGGTGTTCCCCTAGACGCAATTTCCATGAAAATGGACAATGTGGCGGAAGGTATAGGAACCACCAAAGCTGTAATCCCAATAGCACAAAAACACCACATACAGTTTCCTATTGGAGAAGCTGTCTACAGTATATTATTCAACGGAAGCAATCCTTCAAAAGTAGTCGAATTACTCATGGGGCGAAGACCACGGCAGGAAAATTAAGTTTTACATCACGATATTTTGTCTTTGTTGACTACAGAATATTGTTCACCAGTTTTACTCGGCTTTTTCATACGATATATTCATATCACCAAATTCATAAAGAATAACGGCAGAAGCAACGATCCCGGCAGTTTCCGATCTTAAAATGCGATTACCCAAAGACACCGATACCGAACTTTTTCCCTTTGCTTCATCTATTTCATTGACGGTAAAACCACCAACGGGACCTATAAAAATTGATACTTCACTAATGTCTTCTGGTGAAATCGTTTTAAACACGTCTTTAATTCCTAACTGTTGTTCATCTTCCCACGGAATCAAAATCATGCCACTCGCCTCTTCAAGAGCCTCCGAAAAAGTCAAAATATCATTTAATGCTGGCACCCGGGCTCTCCCGGACTGTTCAGCAGATTCCGTAATAATAGATTCCCATCTTCGAATTCTATTAGAACTAATCTCACGCATCTCACTTCTGGCGCATATAAAAGGCGTGAATGAACTAACGCCAATTTCGACACCTTTCTGAAGAACATATTCATATCTGTCTGGTTTTATAAGAGCCTGATATAAGTGAATATTTAAAGAGGCTTCCCTATCAACCACACTATTATCTAGAACCCGTCCCACACATTTAGATCGATTTATTTGCTCCATGGAAACTGAATATTCCATGCCTGACCCATCAAAGATAATGACATGATCCCCAACTGTCATCCTAAGAACTTTATCCAGTTGGTAGGAAACATGTTTGGGGAAAAAAACGTTACCTCCTTGGATGTGTTCACAAGGAATGAAAAAACGGTTTTTCACTGAATATAAATCCTATTCATCGGTCCCGAGTGGCGAGTATCGCAACCCAGTCCCCATCCCTAGTTTCGTTCACAAATCTTATACCACAAGATCCAAGTTGACTCTTAACCTGTTTTAGAGATGAAACCAATATTCCTGATAATATAACTTGGCCTCCAACTCTCACACTACTGGAAATTAGGGCCGCAAGATCCACAATTACTTTTGCTGATATATTAGCTACCAATAAATCGAATCGTTTATTGCTGTCTTTTGGGGCTTTGAGGGTTCCAGTCTCAATTTTAACCTGATCTACAACCAAATTCAGCTCGCAGTTTTCTCTAGCCACATTAGCGGCCTTTGTATCTATCTCTATACCAACACAATACTTAGCGCCCAATTTAATTGCTCCTATTGAAAGAATACCTGACCCACAGCCTACATCTACAACAATTTCGCCGCCGGTAATAACCTTTTCCAATAATTCCAAGCACATCCGAGTCGTTGGATGATGTCCAGTGCCGAATGCCATACCAGGGTCTATATTAATTAACACATCCTTTGCTAAATCGTCATATTCTCGCCATGTAGGGCATATAACTATATTTTTTCCTATTCTTAACGGGTGAAAATGTTCTTGCCAGCTAGTTTCCCAATCTTCTTGAGCCAATATTCGCTCTTTAAGAGAACCGATAGGATGAAGATGATTTATGAGGTTGACCCCCACTTCAATGTGAGATTTACGTTCCCTAGATGTGTTATCTGCAGGTATATAAGTCCGAACGGTCACAAGGTCTGGGACAGGTGGTAATTCTCCCTCGTCTGGGTTAAACCCTGAAGGGTTTTCAATAACAACACCGCCAGTACCATAACGTTGAAATATATTCGACAAAGGTTCTACAAATTCTGGAGGGACATCTATACTGATTTCTAACCAATCCATACTAGATCATGGCAATTTTAAATGCCTACCCTCTAAATGGATTTCTGAATTTACCAAAAAATCCTGAGCCTTGTAATTCTTCTGTTATATCGATCTCCGGTAGAGTTTCGCCTAATTGCTTCATTATTGTGATTTGATCATCCGACAAATTCTTTGGCACCCTTACATCTACAAATACAATTTGATCACCTCTACGATTACCTCTTAACTGGGCCACACCTTTTCCACTCAGCCTAAATCGATTACCACTTTGCGTTCCAGGGGGAATATTTATCTCATAATCACCATCCAGAGTCGGTACTGTCACTTTATCACCCAGGGAAGCCTGTACTATGCTCAAAGGCAATCTGAAATTTATATCAATACCCTCGCGAATAAAAAACTTATGTTCCTTTATCTTAAAACCCACATAAAGATCCCCTGGGGGACCACCTTTTACACCCTGTTCACCTTCCCCACTTAAACGAATCTGCGTTTCCTCTTCAATGCCAGGTGGAACCGTAACAGCAATTGTTCTGCGATTCCTCTGGCGCCCCTGACCTCTACAATCTGAACATGGCTCTTTAATAAGTTTCCCTTCACCTCTACAAGAATGACACTCCGACACTTGAACAACTTGCCCCAAAAGACTTCGTTGTGCTCTTCTGACTTCTCCACTTCCACCACACGATGAACAATTTTCAACTTTTCCGCCCGGCTTACTTTTGGATCCCCGACAGGTCCCACAAGCCTCTGTCCTGTTAATATCAAACTCTTTCTCTGTACCAAAAACCGCTTCATCAAATTCTAAAGTCATTTGATACTGCAGGTCAGATCCTTTTTGAGGAGAGTTCCGTTGACGGTTTGAGCCTCCGAAAAAGGAGTCGAAAATATCACCAAACCCACCAAATGTTTCAAAATCTCCAAACCCTTGAGATCCGCCGCCATTGATGCCTGCATGCCCAAATTGATCATACTGAGCTCTTTTTTCCTTATCAGATAGAATCTGGTAGGCTTCATTTATCTCTTTAAATCTATCTTCCGCACCAGGATCTTTGTTTCTATCTGGATGGTATTCAAAAGCTAACTTTCGGAACGCCTTTTTCAGGTCGTCGTCGCTGGCATTCCGCGGAACTCCCAGCACCTCGTAATAATCTCTCTTATGAGTTGTCATTCGATACCGTATTTAATATATGAATACTTCATTTCTAACTTACACAATTCCAGAACCTATTTTAGCGGCCTTCAGCGTATTTGATAAGAGCATAGCTATCGTCATTGGTCCAACACCACCCGGAACAGGAGTTATATAGGAAGTTTTTTGAAAAACTTGCTCAAAATCCACATCACCTTTCAACCTATACCCATTTTTTCTACTTAGATCTTCTACTCTATTAATTCCTACATCTACAACAACTGCTCCTTCAGCAACCATATCTTTGGTTACATAATCTGGTATACCAATGGCAGCCACCAATATGTCGGCCCTAAGAGTAATTTGTTTAAGATCCTTAGAACGGCTGTGGCAAACCGTAACGGTTGCATCACCACCATTTCCTTTCATTGATAATAAATTAGACAACGGGCGACCTACGATATTGCTTCTACCCAATATAACAACCCTTTTTCCTGAAGGATTATTTCCGGTTCTCAACAATATTTCCCTTATCCCTCCTGGTGTTGCTGGCACGAACCTAGGTATACCGGAACTTAAAAGTCCTACATTCATGGGATGTAAGCCATCTACATCCTTGTTGGGATCAATAGAGGAAATAATTGAATCCTCATCAACATAATCCGGTAATGGCAACTGCACTAGAATTCCATGATAATTTGGGTCGCGATTCAAGCCTTGAACTGTACAAACAATCTGATCAGCAGATGCGTCTGCTGGCAACCTTTTGATCAAGCTGTTCATACCAGCTTTCTTTGCAGCTCTAGACTTGTTTCTAACATAAACCATTGACGCTGGGTTGTTTCCCACCAAAACTACCGCTAACCCAGGAGTTACTCCATGCTCATTGTTAATTAATTGAACTTCTGCACCTATTTCTCCAATCAACTCCTCGGACATTAATTTACCATCCAATATAGCTGGGGCCATGCCATCTCCTTAAGTGCAGTTTTTAATTGTAGATAGCCTCCAAGTATACCTTGTTCAATTATTAAAAATGTATAATCTTGTGAAAAATAATGTAGGTAAATTCAAATGCTCATTACCGGCGTGGACATAATAGAAATAAATAGGATCAAACAAGTTTCAGCAAGCTATGGTGAACGGTTTTATAATCGAATATTTACTGTTAATGAATTAGTTTATTGCAGAGGAAGAGCACCACAATTAGCAAGTCGATTTGCTGCCAAAGAAGCTGTTATGAAAGCCCTAGGAACAGGAACAAGGGGAGTAGGCTGGAAGGATATCGAGGTTAAACGTAAAAGAGGGATGGCTCCATTTATTGAATTACACAGAAGAGCCCGGAAAAGGGCGACCCAAATTGGACTGAAAGACCTAACATTATCTTTATCACATTCAAAAGAAT
Organism: uncultured Dehalococcoidia bacterium; assembly: GCA_964620395.1. Taxonomy (GTDB): domain Bacteria; phylum Chloroflexota; class Dehalococcoidia; order Lucifugimonadales; family UBA826; genus CAZUHE01. Next base: position 6,176 of record CAZUHE010000020.1, on the reverse strand, counting down.
TCGCAATCGCCACTGTAGTAGGAAACAGCGAAAAAACTAACCAAACACCCAGATAACTTTAATTTATTTAATTCCCTGAACGAGACAACTATTTGGCTCCGATTTCTTGTCTCATATACCACACCAATTCCCACCTCTCCTGTTCAGTCAGTAATCGACCAAATTGAGGCATTATCGCAGAAGAATCTTTACCTCTTGCAGCAGCGGCAAGTCCTGGCCGTCCACCCCACGTAATATAACCGAAAACCTCTCCATCGCTAAGGCTAGTAACCCTATCCGATGTCAAGTCCACCGGCATAGATCCTTTATTCAAGGCTTTACTTCCATCCCCTCGGGCACTATCTAACATAGTAATAGGACCTCTACCATCAAGATTCTCACCATGGCAAACCTGGCAATTAGTCTCGTAAAGCTTCATCGCATGCGTTTTCTTGTAGTCTCTAATCACTGCATCAGGAATTATCATAGATTGCATTTTTTCAACATCAAGGACCTGTATTTCAGCCCCTGTTATTGGTACAGACCCCTCCGGAGGAAGAAGTCGCGGAACCTCTTGTGATCTATAAGAGGCAGAATAATGCATTTCCGAAAAAACCTGTATGTGATGGGACCCTGTCCTTGGAAATGCAGGAAGTTCGAAATTTATGGCACCACCAAGTTTTACTTCACCAGTACTCGGCTTATAGCAACCAATCGAAATGACGCCTATGAAGGCAACTGTCATCATCATCAAGAAAAACTTCTTCAAACTTATGGTTGTTTTTATCTCAGTCATACTATCAAAATCTTTATTATTTCCAACCTCTTATTATATCGCCTTCAGCACCTGCTTTTTCCAATGCTTCCTCAGCAACTGAAGTCTTATCTTCCGTTGTTGTGACAGTAACTCCAATGTGACCCTCAGTAATCTTTTCACTATACGCACCCATAAAAATTCTTGGCAATCGAGATTCAAATATAATCCCTATGACCGTAAAAATGATTGCACCCAGCATCGAACCTTCATACATGATTATTGCCATGGGAGGAATCGATAATATTGGTTTACCGCCAGTGATTAAAGGGTATGCCGTCTGGGTTCCCGCCGTTATCAGTAAAGCTATCGTAAACCCACATATCGCTCCTATCAAAGGCCATCGGTAAAGATTGTGCTTTGGTTCTGCCTCACCAAAAGTCCCTTCAGGATAAGGCGTACCAGTCAATATTTCATATTCACCGTCACCGAAACCAGCATCTCTCAAATTATCCAATGCATCAGCAGCTGCATCTTCGTCTGTATAAAGTCCTAGAACACTTCTCTTTGGCATGACAGATCCTCTTAACTAACCTGTTTCTTAATGTTTTTCTTCATGTTTTTCTTCATAGTAGTGATGAGGGAGGCCTTCTCTGATTGAAGCTGGCACAGTTTTTCTGCCAACTTTTATCAAATGCCTAAACACCATACCCTCTTTGATATCGAATAATGGGATCAATGGAAGCACTTTCGCAAATAGCAGCATTCCCAAAGCTACAAATGCAAAAGTCTCAATAACAATAAGTATTTCAATTAAAGAAGGATGGTATGTACCCCAGTCAAATGTCATGTGAGTACGCCTAACCAATCCAGGTATGATTATCAAAAATCTTTCTAACCACATACCTACATTTACCATTACAGTAGTCCAGAACATTATCATTGGGCTTCTGCGGAATTTCTTTATCATCCACATCGGAACAGGAATCACGAATGATAAGATTACAAACAACGCAAACAATGGCCCATATGGCCATTCAAATGCCTGCAATTCACGCAGTGCTATCTCAGGACTGTCTAGAGTGTAAAGCGCATAAACCCATTCAAGGAAAAAGAAGAAGAACCAAGTAGTAGCAACGATTATAAGCAATCTTCCGATTGCATCAAAATGATCCGGCTTAATATAATTTTGCAGCCCATATATCCAAACAGCCAAAGCCATTAACATAGCAACAGCTGACACACCAGAGTGTATCGCCCCAATAATAAAATACGGGGCAAATATAGTGGAATGCCATCCCTCAACCCCTATAAGGACAGCAAAGTCCCAGGAAACTATGGAGTGCACTGAAACAAAGACCGGCAGTACCAAAGCGGACAACAATATACCAGCAATTATTTGAAGCTTCCATTGTCTAGGGGTTCCTCTAAACCCTAAACACATGAAAGAGTATATGCGCTTAACAAAGATGTTCTTGGCCCTGTCTCTTAAAATCGCTATATCAGGAAGAAGACATATAAAAACAAACAATGTACTTGCTATCAAATAAGTACCAACTGCACTTGGATCCCAGACAAATGGGGATCTAATATTTGGCCATATATTCCGATCAAAGTCATAGGGGAATATCCAGTATGCAACACGCCATGGCCTACCTACGTGGAACAGTGGTGTGTGCAAAGCCGCTATCAGTGAAAACACCGTCATTACTTCAGCTGCTCTAGTAATTGGTCTTCTCCATTCCGCCTGAGTCAAACGAAGAATGGCCGATATCATGATCCCAGCGTGACTAATCCCAATCCAAAAAACAAAGTTAGCTATAAAGAATCCCCACATAACCGGCCTATTAAGTCCAGTTACCCCTAAACCGTGATATACCATAAAGGCAAATGACCCCAACCCAGTTAGAACCACCATACCTAAAAACAACACAGCCGGAAGCCACCATTTAGGGACTGTTAAAACATCCTTCAACAGGTCTTCATTAATCTGTTTTTGGTCTAGTTGTACGTGTTCCTGCATTCTATTTAATTTCCGTGTAAGCCACTTTAGTTGGTTTATGTTTCATTTAAAGTTATACCTATCTCGCTTTGCCCAACACTAGAACTTTTACTCTATGGAATTGAACTTCAGCCCTGTAAAGAAGGTACTCTTTCTGCTCCCACACATTCACTGTCGGAATCAACCTTGTGGCCATCATATATATAAAAACAGATGCTCCGATAAACCCTATTATCATAAAAACATCCCAGATCTGGGGTGCCGGTATTTTATCCGGTACTTCACTCAACTTCATTTCCATCATACTGGCCGTATTGATACTCGCAACATCCCATGCACCGACATATAACCGTATACGGTCAAGCAAAGTTCCAATCAGAACTGCCACAGCTATCATGCTTGGACCCCAAATACTCCGCCTTACGGGATTCCATATCATGGTGAACCAGGGGAATATAAACACAAGCAAGAAAGTTGCAATAAACATCTCCCTGTAGGGGCCTTTTACTAGCAGTTCAAGTACAGCAACTTCATTTGGTCTTTTCGCATACCAAAACAAGTTGAAACTAGAAAACCAAAACCAAAACCAAAGCAAAGACAAAGCAAGAAGTAGTTTACCTAACCCCCAGAATTGATCCAGACCTATGTAATCTTTATATCCACCGAATTGCCTTAAGCAAAGCATAGTCAACATGACCGTTGCAACCCCACCTTGCAGAGCATTATGTGCATGAGTTATTGGATATAGGGAGTCAATCCAACCTGGAACATGCACCATCAAAAATTCTACACTTATGAAAAAATGCACGAATATCAACATCATAAAGTAGAAAGCACCTACGACTCCCATCCTGTGGTATTGCCAGTTCCATTGACGCGTTGTACCTCTCCAACCAAGGGCTAATTTTCCACCCCATTTTTTTCGCCAACCATTTCCTTGATCTCTTAATAGAGCAAAATCCGGAAGACATGAAAGCCACAATAACGCAATCCCCAATATGGCGAGTGAAATTATAGCCAGAGTAGCCCAAATATGAGGAGAATATGCTGGAACGCCCTCCTGTTGCCCAAAAAACCACAGGCTACGCCTTCCATTTTCTAAACTTGGAAGCACCCATATTAGAGGTATGTAAAGAATCATATTCAAACACCCAGCAAGGGTCCATATTTCAGCAGCTCTTGATATCGGTCGCCGCCAGTGAGCATTTGCTATTCGTGGCGCTATAGCAACCATCGGCGCCGCGGACGATGTGGTCATTAGAAACGCAAAGATAGCTACGTAGTATCCCCAAATCTGCTTGTCGTCAAAACCAGAACTCAGGCGCATCACCAGCCCTATAATGCCTAAACCGAACATGATGGCCGATAGTGTGGCAAACTGCCAAAAACGGTTAGAAGTGACACTATGTATGCTGATAATACGATCAGACACAGCCTTACGGTTTTCCACAGAATTATCAGTTTCTGCGTACGGCTGCACTAAGTCCTGAGACATCTCAGATTGTTCAGTGGCCATGGCCAACCCCTGCAGATTCATCTACTTTTTTAAGATAAATCACATTGTTGTCAGTACCAAGATTATCCATTAACTTATATCCACGCCCATGTTCGTCATCCATCGCATCAGCTTTCATCTTTGAGACTTCACTGTTCTTGTCATTAAAATCCCCGAAAGCAAGAGCATTAGTCGGGCAAGCATTCACACATGCCGGGTTCAAGCCCCTTGAGCCATCTTCTACTTCAATTCCATTCTTGTCCTCTTCGCGAGTAGAACGTCGAATACGCTGTATACAAAAGCTGCATTTTTCCATGATACCCCGGCTTCTCACCGTGACGTCGGGATTAAGTTGGTTCTTCAAACTCTCTGGCCATTCTGGTTCCCAAAAGTTGAAAAATCTAACATGATAAGGGCAACCGTTAGCACAAAATCTAGTGCCTATACAACGATTATAAACCTGCACATTCATACCTTCATTATTGTGATAGGTAGCATAAACTGGACATACCGGTTCACATGGGGCATTACCACAATGTTGGCACATTACTGGAATAAACCTAGCTTTAACATTTGGGTACTCACCCTCCCAGTAACGTTCAACCCTTATCCATTGAATAGCTCTTCTTTGATTAAAATGTTCTTCTAGATTTATCGGTATATTATTTTCAGCCTGACAAGCGACAACGCAACCCTGGCATCCAGTGCATCTATCCACATCTATGACCATTCCCCACTTTCTATCTTCTGTCATTTTTCAGGCTCCTATGCCTACTAATTTCTGCACAAACTATTAATGTGCGTCCAATGAAGTAAGTTCGATTATGTGATTATGCTCATCTCTTGGGAATTCCGGCACGGTATTCTCAAATTTTGGTACACGTATCCATTCACCAGTAGGCGTTATATCTACTTTAGTCGATGCCCAAGCTAAAGCACCGGTTCCTTCATCATAGGCAGGATCTAAAATAGAAAGTACATTTGCACCTCGCCCAGCTGAATACCTTCCCCCGTCACGATGACCTTGACCTATTGGGATCCCTAACACCCCAGGTGGAGTCGCAGGATTCGGCATTGCAAGAGCAATGATTTTGCCCCCATTGGAGTTTGCTACCTCAACAGTATCCCCTTCCTTTATCCCTTTACTTTCCGCAACCACGTGGTTTATCTCAATCCAAGTCTGCCAAGTGGCTGTCGAGATCGGATCAGGCATTGCCTGTAACCATGGTAGTGAAGCCCCTCGACCATCCAGCATCGATGAAGAAGCAAAAGGTTGAAGGTAAAATTCCCCATCTCCCAGAAACACTGGCTCTGAAACTCCATCAAGCTTGCCAGGTAACACCTTAGGTGCAGCCTTTGCCTTCGTGTCCCACCATCCGCCACGTTGCAACACTCCGTTCCAAAAACCTTCAAAAGTCGAAGATGACACAGAGCCTCTGTTCAAACTGTATAAGCTCTTTGCAGATTCCATTATTATCTCTTTAAACGTCGAAGCTCCAAATCCCAGATCTTTCTCCATCACCTGGGCAGAGGCCAACAATACATCAGCAAACCCTTTGGTTCCTAAATTTTCGCCCCTGTTTTCAAAAAACGGCCGAACCACAGGTTGTTGAAATCCAATCATCTGATACCCTGGCCCTGCCGTTGGTACATCTGTGCCCCAATCCTCAAGGGGATTGTTTTGAGGCAATATGAGATCAGCCATGGACGTGGTGTCATCCATCATATTTGAGAAACTAACTATCAAACCCACATTTTCTATTCGGTCTTTAAACCTCATAGCGTCCGGCAACCCATAATAAGGGTCAACATCCCTGAGCATAAGTACTTTGACATTGCCTGACGACATATCATCGCTAAATTGCCACATGTCTCTAAAGCTATTAGATTTCGGGGGTGACGAAATTTCTTCAAGAGGGAAATCGGGGTTAAGAATCACTCCTCCG
>CAZUHE010000019.1:0-16562 GCA_964620395.1 uncultured Dehalococcoidia bacterium | reverse complement strand
TTTAAGGCATACGGAGAGATAGCGTGACAGAAGATAATTCACATTGGGAATACGGTGTTCGGTTAGAAGGACATATTGAAGCTAGTGGCAACACCAAAGCGATCCTTGGTGACGGGAACTTCCAATATGAAACAGACGGGAAGAACTGGGGTCAAATACCTGAGGGAGTCGTATACAAGGAAGCTACATCGGTCGCCGTGAGTTCTGACGATAATGTCTATGTGTACAATCGGGGCACCATCCCGATGTTAGTTTTTAATCCTGATGGTAAATTGATTGGAAGTTGGGGGCAAGGATTTTTCACCCAGCCACATGGTATAACGATCGGCCCGGATGATGAAATCTTTTGCGTTGATAATGGGGAACATACGGTAAAAAAGTTCACACCCGATGGTGATTTGTTGTTGACCATTGGAACCCCCGGCATTCATTCAGAAAGGATGAGTGGGATTCCATTCAATCGACCCACTCATCTTGCCATTGATCCCAAAAATGGAACCCTGTACATCAGCGATGGTTACGGGAATGCTAGAGTTCATAGATATGATCTTGATGGTAAATATTTAAATTCCTGGGGTGAATCAGGGACAGACCCCGGTGAATTTAACATAGTTCATAATATCGCGGTGGATTCCCAAGGACTCGTTTATGTAGCAGACCGCGAAAACCATCGTATACAGATTTTCACTCCTGAAGGGGAGTATATCGACCAATGGGTGAATTTTTCTCGAGCCGCGGCATTATGTATCAAGAAAATAGACGGACGTGAATACGCCTTCGTTGGAGAATATTTTGGAGGAATCGCAGCCAATGATATTGCGGCTAAACTAGGACCTCGGGTTACCATTCTAGATCTGAATGGTAAGGTTATGGCGCGTCTCGGAAAAGAAACATACGGTTCCCAAACAGGCCGTTTTTTTTGCCCTCATGGGATAGACGTGGACAGTAATGGAAACATTTATGTAGCCGAAGTTTCATGGAGTGATTTCGGTAGCCACCTCAGCCCCCCGCGTGAGCTCCGTTCTCTTCAAAAATTGGTCAAAATCACCCAGTAACCCTTTTCTATTTTCTTAAACAGTTGTGAAAATAACTCATGCCTCCGTGGAGAGAGCTTCCTTTCCCGCCGCCAAGGTTTTCAATATAGAATCAACGTCGAATACGCAACCACCCCATGTTCCACCAGATGCATCTTGTAATGCAGCCCAAAGCCTGGAATCATTAGGGATAAGAGGGTGAGGATGTAAATTTGAGGGTAGGTCTCTTCTCTCCAACTCATCTATACCCCAATTAACATCATAGTTGATACCGTCTTCCCCGATTAGGTCTATACTTCCTTCAAGGTTTATTCTATCGATTAGAATCCTGATGATGTCACCATCCTTAAGTTTTCCAATGGGTCCCCCGGCCAAAGCCTCGGGACCTACATGCCCAATACATGCTCCTGTGGAAACCCCTGAAAATCGAGCGTCCGTTATAAGGGCTACCTGTTTACCGTAAGAAAGGTATTTAAGCGCTCCCGTAATTTGGAACACTTCTTCCATACCCGTGCCGAGCGGGCCACCACATTTTAAAACCATGATTTCCCCAGCCTTGATTCGAGCTGTCTCATCGGAAGATTTGATTGCTTTAATCGCCTCCGTTTCCGTTGTAAAAACCCTCGCTGGGCCTGTAATACGATAGATCCCGTCATCGTCCACAACAGAAGGATCTATGGCCGTACTTTTTATCACAGAACCTTCGGGTGCCAGATTCCCTTTGGGAAAAGTAACTGTACTCGTCAGCCCTCTTTTTTTGGCTTTTGATGGCGGCATTATGACATCAGATGGATCAACTCCATTTTTTTCCAGCAGTCTTTTTCGAACCTCATAACGCCGTTCAGAGCCTTCCCACCAATCTAGATTCTCACCGAGCGACTGTCCCGTAGCAGTAACTATATCCGTGTCTAGAACACCCAGGTTTCGGAGATGGAGCATCACTTCTGGAACTCCCCCCGCCGAATACAATTCGGACGTTGGAAAACCTATGGGACCGTTCGGCAGAACATCCACAATTCTAGGGGTCTCCTTGTTAATACGGCTCCAATCATCAACAGTCATTCGATTTACGTTGGCCGCGTGGGAAATGGCAGGGAGGTGAATAAGTAGATTCGTTGAACCTCCACATGCAGCGTGGACATGCATGGCATTTGTGAAAGCGGATTTTGTAAGTATTTGGTTCGAGGTCAGTCCGATTGATTCAAGAAGAAGCAGGGCCCGAGCTGATCGGCGAGCCACGTCCCTCCAGGCTGGCGTCCCAGAAGGCGCTAAAGCACTATGGGGAATAGATAAACCTAGGGATTCCGAAATAACTTGAGAGGTTCCTGCCGTTCCCAGAAAATGGCATCCTCCGCCTGGTGACGCACAGGCCTTACAGCCAACTTCTTGGGCATAATCTAGGGTAACTTCTCCCTGGGAAAATCGAGCGGCTATGGATTGGATCATACCCGTATCCTCACCCTCACGAACCGCAAGAGTGGAGCCTCCAGGTACGACGACAACTGGGAGATTATGAATACCCGCAAGTGCCATCATCATAGCTGGGAGACCCTTATCACAGGAGGCGATCCCAAGTATCCCTTTTGCGGTCGGCAAGGATCTAGCCTGGCGGCGGAAAACCACGGCTGCATCATTTCTATAGGGAAGGGAGTCCATCATGCCAGTTGTGCCCTGGCTTCTTCCATCACAGGGATCAGAACAATACAATGAAAAAGGGATAGTCTTATTCCTTTTCAACTCCTTAGCCACCTCCTCAACCTGATCCATTAATTCAAAATGCCCTGTGTGTAATCCGAGAGCAATAGGTTTGCCGTTGTGTTCCCGGAGCCCTCCAGAGGTTGATAACACTAAGAAATGTTTTCTCAATAACTCGGCGGGGTCCCATCCCATTCCGGCACTCTGGCTCATCCCAAAATGGAATCCACTGGACTCATTGATTAGAATGTCACTTGTGAATGGGAGTGATCCAGTGGGTCCCTCTGAGTGAGTCTCAAATTCAAATGTGGCGTCTGGAGGATCCAAAACATCAGACGAAGTGATAACCTGTTGCGGTTTCATAATAGCCTCTTTTAAAAGAAATGTTGATATGGGCCTATTATGGTTGTTAAATGCTAGTGCATCAAGAGGTTAAGTAGACTATGGGAAGGAATTTAGAATCCTCACGGGCCATTGGCAGAGGATGGGACGAAATGTCAGTTGATTACCAATCCTCGTCAGAAATCTCAACTTGTGACATTCACTATTCCCCATTTGGGCCCGGGGAAGCGGAATTAGGTTTAATCGGCGAGATAAGTGGAAAAGATATCTTGGAATTAGGGTGTGGTGCCGCCCAAAATTGCATCGCGGCAGACCGCCAAGGGGCCAACAGAGTGGTTGGGGTCGATATATCAAGTAAGCAATTGGAAGCAGCTCTTAACCTCCGGAATAAAACCAAGTCATCCATCGAAGTAATACAGGGTGACCTTGAGGATTTGCATTTTCTTAAGGAATCTACCTTCGACGTTGTGTTCTCAATGTTCGCTGCTGAATTCCTTAATGATATCCAAGGGTTCTTTCACACTTGTCATAAATTGTTGAAGAAGAGAGGTGTGCTTATCTTAAGCACAGTCCATCCTTTAGCGGCCTTCGAGTGGGACCCGAACATGAAAACATTATTGGTAAACAATTATTTGAATCCCCCTGTCGAATTATGGGGCAATGAATCAAATCCAGGTGAGGGAAAAGCGACAACTTTTTTTCGAACCATAGAAGAAATCTCCAACACGATGTTGGATTCCGGTTTTGAAATAAAGGGTCTTTATGAACCAGGAGTCTTGACTGGAAACGAAATACGAAAATCACCTTATAAAGGACCTTACTGGCAACCGTTTTTTAAACGGTTCGAAAAGACCCCTTTCGCCTTGGTTATCAAAGCGAAAAAAATAGGTTAAATAATGGACGTCTGTTAAAAGCCTCCGCCAATGGCTTTAACTATCTCAAGTTGATCACCATCTGACAAGGGTGTTTGGCTATACGATTCCCGTTGAACTATTTCCTTATTTAAAGCGACGGCAATGGCGTTTTTCCCCGAGAAACCCAGAGTCTCCAGATAGTGACTCAAGGTGGTACCCTTGTCAATATTAATCGGCTTTCCGTTTACTGTTATATCCATTGGGCACCTGCTATTGAATTCGAGTTGGCGATATCTGTCATTAGCTTGCTTGCTTCTAAGGGTTTATCTGCCTCGGAAATAGCCCCAATTACGCTTACACCATAGACACCTGTCGCCATCACATCTGAAAGATTACTTGGGTTGATTCCTCCGATAGCGAGGATAGGATGTACGGAAGAAGCTATTGTTGAAAATAAGTTTTTCAAACCCTGAGTGGGGCCTCCCGGATGGGTCCTTGAGGGAAAAACAGTGCCGTATGTGAGATAGTTAACACGGTCGTTATTGGCTGCCGAAGCTACTTCAATACTATGTACAGAACGTCCTGTAATATAGTCCGGTTCATTAGGATGAGAGGTAAGTTCGTTAGGAGACACAGCCTCAGGGAAATGAACACCAACATTTGAATGTTTCCATAAATTATCTGAACTTCGCCAGTTGGACATAAGAATAGCCTTTCCGCGTGTTATGTCCTTTAATTGATCAATTAAGGCCTCTAACGCATCTTCCCCTAGATCTGGTTCCCGTATCCTGATCATATTAAAACCACCATCAACAACCTCTTGAGCTATGTCTACTAATTTCCTACCTCTGGTTCGTCGTCTATCTGTCACCCAACATAGGATGGGGGCAGGTGGAAACTTTGACAGACCAGACATTAAGATGACATTCCAGCGCCAGGGCTACTCTTGATCGCTAAATCCTTACGTTCGATTCTCCCGGCAAGATAAGCGGCTCTACCGGCCTTCACTCCGAGTCGAAAAGCTGATGCCATTTTTGCTGGCTTGCTTGCTTGGGCTATAGCCGTATTAACCAGGACAGCGTCCGCCCCTGCTTCTAGGGCTCTTGAAGCATCAGACGGGACAGCTAATCCCGCGTCCACAATCACTGGAACCGAGGCATTCTCCAAAATGAGCCTGATCTCTTCCATGGTTTGTATACCTTGACCCGTTCCTATCCCAGAACCCAACGGCATCACAGTAGCGCAGCCTAAATTTTCTAGTTTGTCAGCCAAAACGGGATCTGCGTGTATATAGGGCAGGACTGTGAATCCATCGGCGATGAGTTCTTTGGCAGCTGAAAAGGTCCCAATTGGGTCTGGCATCAAGTGGCTAGGATTAGGAATAACTTCCAATTTAACCCAATTACTTCCCGTGACTTCCCTCCCTAATCTTGCCGTTAAAACAGCTTGTTCTGCAGTGGTACTTCCCGCAGTGTTGGGTAATATAGTGTAAGTGTCCCAATCAAAATGATCTAATATGGTTTCCTCATCAGGGTTAGATAGGTCAATCCGACCAATAGCCACGGTAATTATTTGGCAACCAGAGGCCTCAATGGACGTTTGCATTTCATCAGTTGTCCTATGACGCCCCGTGCCTACCATCAATCTAGATTGAAAATTCTGCCCAGCAATAATGAGGTCATCACTCATATCAAACATCCTTTATACACGGTACATCCCACCGTTGGCCTCCCTTTCAATTGACTTGGGTAGAATGAGGTTTTATTTGATCATATATACTGTTTATTATACCTATTTAACTGACAATCTATACCGGGAAAAACCGATATGAACCCAAGAGAAGAACCCAATACAGCCTTAAAAAAATCTTCGAAACGTCATTTTACAGCGACTGCCTTTTTAGTTTGTGGCGATTCGATATTACTTCATTGGCATAACAAAGTGTTAGAGTGGTTGCCGCCAGGTGGGCATATTGAAGAAAATGAAGACCCGGTGGAGGCGGTGATCCGAGAAGTCAAAGAGGAAACAGGATTGACTGTTCAGGTCTATGGCACCCCTTACCTACCTGAAAGCGACGGCTTTCCCAAAACTATATTGGAGCCTAGGCATATCTTAATAGAAAACATTGACGACCCTGTTGATGGCCAACATCAACACATCGATATGATTTACTATTGTAAATTGATTGATTGCCTTTATGAGAGCCCAAATTGGGTGTGGGTTTCTCTAAATGAATTGATCAGTGGGAAAAAATTGGGTGATGGTAGTCAACATAAAAGTCCCCCGGATGACGTTAAACAAATCGGAATCCACGCCATAAAAACCCTCCAATAGAACCCGTTCTGTATTCCGTGTGGGGTACATAGCAAGGTCACTGCCTAACAATGGCCTTTAATTGAAAAGGAAACCATAGTAAGTTTTATTACAAAATCAAGGAATTAGAGGCAAGAATGAAAAATTACGATATTGCAGTTATCAGGGGAGATGGAATAGGGAAAGAAGTGGTAGAGGAGGGCCTTAAAGTTTTGACCCTAGCGTCCAAACAACACGGGTTTGGATTCAATTTCAAGGAATATCCATGGGGTTCAGATTATTATTTTGAGCATGGAATTATGATGCCACCAGAAGGGCTAGACCTTTTAAGCCAACATCAGGCTATTTTTCTTGGAGCTGTCGGTCATCCGAAACTCCAGGACCACGTAACATTGAATGGCTTATTATTGCCCATCAGAAGGCGGTTCGATCAATACGTTTGTGAAAGGCCGAGTGTTTTGTACGACGGCATTGAATCTCCCTTATCTGGAAAACGACCATATGACATAGATATGGTCGTCATAAGAGAAAACACTGAGGGAGAGTATGCCAATGTGGGTGGCTTTCAATATCTGGATTTTCCTGAGGAAATTGGAATACAAACTGGTGTTTTTACCAGAAAAGGTTGCGAGAGAGTCATTAAATACGCCTTTGACCTTGCCCGACAAAGAAATAAAAAAAATCATGTGACTTCAATTACAAAATCGAACGCGCAAGGCTACGGTATGCTTGTTTGGGATAGAGCTTTCGAGGCAATTGCCGAATCATACCCGGACATAAGGACTGAATCCTTGTTGATAGATGCCGCAGCGATGGATTTCATAAGAAAACCAGAACATTTTGACGTTGTCGTGGGCAGTAATTTGTTTGGGGATATTTTGACAGATATAGGAGCGATAATAACCGGTAGTATGGGTTTAGCTTCAAGCGCCAACTTAGACCCTGAAAACAGATATCCATCTATGTTTGAACCAGTTCACGGTAGCGCTCCAGACATTATGGGTCAAGGTATTGCTAACCCAATGGCTCAAATATTAACGGGCGCTATGATGGCAAGGCACTTAGGGGAAAATGATGCGGCGCACAATATAGAAAATGCGGTCAGGTCAGTTCTTAGCGCAGGAGAATGTCTAACCCCCGACCTTGGGGGTAAGGCCTCCACCGCAGAAGTTGGAAACGCCGTCGCCAATACATTGGAGAACGAATAATAGAATTCATATATAACGTCTCCCTCAACAGGTTAACCGAACTTGTTAACAGGTTATGTTGTTGTAAAATAAGCGCTCGCTAATATGGAGCAAATGCACTTAAATGGCCTTAACAGTAAAAACAATCGACACGAAATTTCCTCATGAAGTCATTGAACCCAAGTGGCAAAACATTTGGGAAGAAAACCAGATTTATGAAGTCAAACATGAAGATCCCGCTGAAAAATGGTATGAGCTCACTATGTACCCATACCCTTCTGGTGACCTTCATGTCGGCCATTGGTTTGTTCTGACTGGCGCCGACATACACGCCCGTTTCAAGAAGATGAAGGGATTTAATGTGTTGCACCCTATGGGTTTTGATGCATTTGGGTTAAACGCAGAAAATGCTGCCATACAGAGGGGTATTCACCCAAAAGTTTGGACTACACAAAACATGGCCAAAATGAGGCAGCAAATGAAAAGTCTCGGGCCAATGTATGACTGGAATAAAGAAGTCGTCACTTGTGATCCTGGATACTACAAATGGAATCAATGGTTTTTTATTCAATTTTTTAAAAAGGGTTTAGCGTATAGAGAAAATGCGCCTGTGAACTGGTGCCCGTCTTGTGTGACAGTCTTGGCCAATGAGCAGGTTATAGATGGAACTTGCGAACGTTGCGAGACCTCTGTAACTCACAAAGATATGAACCAGTGGTTTTTTCGCATTACAGATTATGCGGAAGAACTTCTTGACCAAACCAAAATGGATTGGCCCGAACGAATCAACACAATGCAAACCAACTGGATTGGAAAGAGTGAAGGGGCAGAGGTCGAATTCGATATATCTGAATACGGTTTAGAAGAAGACCGGCTAAAAACGTTTACAACCCGGATAGACACCCTTTTTGGGGTTAGCTTTGTTGTGCTAGCTCCAGAACATCCAATGGTACCGAAACTAACCACCCCCAAACAAAAAGCCTACGTAGATGAATATGTTGAGAAGGCACGCGTCGCAAGCGAGGTTGAACGCCTTTCCACTGAGAGACCCAAGACAGGAGTCTTCCTAGGAACCTTTTGCACCAACAAAGTAAACGGTGACAGAGTTCCTTTGTTGACGGCGGATTACGTCTTGCATACTTATGGAACTGGGATTGTAATGGGGGTTCCTGCCCATGACGAAAGGGATTACACATTCGCCAAAAAATACGGGTTGCCCATAAAGCCCGTTGTTCTACCAGCTGACCATGACGGATCCAATTTGACGGAAGCCTACACGGGTGAAGGATTACAGATTAACTCAGGTAGCTTTGACGGGATGCCAAATAATGAAGGGAAAAGGGAAATAACTGAGTTTATAACCCAAAACGGTTGGGGCAGGTCGACTGTCAATTATCGAATGCGGGATTGGTTAATATCTCGCCAACGTTATTGGGGCACGCCAATCCCGGTTATTTATTGCCCAAAATGCGGAACCGTTCCCGTTCCGGAGGAGGATCTTCCGGTCTTACTCCCGGACGACGCTGAATTTCTCCCGACGGGGGAGTCGCCATTGGCTCTTCACGAGGGTTTCGTCAATGCGGATTGCCCATCTTGTGGAGGCCCAGGACAAAGGGAAACCGATACTATGGACACTTTTGTGGATTCGTCCTGGTATTTCCTACGATACGTAAGCCCCAAGTATCCACATGCCCCATTTGATCCGAAGGAAGCAAAACTATGGAACCCCGTTCATCAATACACGGGGGGTGTCGAACACGCTGTTATGCACCTACTTTATGCTCGCTTTTTTGTCAAAGCTGCAAGGGACATAGGCTTGGTTGACTTTCACGAACCCTTCCAAAGGTTATTCAATCAAGGGGTAATCATCTATCGTGGCAACAAGATGAGTAAATCTAGAGGCAATGTTATTTCCCCAGACGAGTATGTAAAGGCGGTCGGGTCTGATGTTGTACGGACTTATCTGATGTTTATCGGCCCTTGGGATCAAGGAGGGGAATGGAACGATTCTGGTATAAATGGGGCAGCAAGATGGCTGAATCGGATATGGGATCTAGTTAATGACGGGTTCTCTGAAAATACAATCAACAAAGAATCACAAAAGAAAGAACAAGATTTAGATCGAATTCTCCATCAAACCATCGCCAAAGTTACTAACGACATAGAAAATTTCAAATACAACACCGCAATTTCATCTTTGATGGAATTAACAAATTGCCTTTACAACTTAGTTGTCCGCAACGAAGGACAATGGAATATAGGTGTTAGCAGGGAGAAATGGAGGGAAGTAATCCAAACCTTACTTGTTTTGGCCTCCCCCATAGCTCCTCATATCACAGAGGAATTGTGGCAAGTGATGGGAAATAAATTTAGTATCCACCAACAGGATTGGCCCAAATCCGACGACAATGTCGCCCGTGACGAAGTGATAACCTTGGTTG
Organism: uncultured Dehalococcoidia bacterium; assembly: GCA_964620395.1. GTDB lineage: Bacteria > Chloroflexota > Dehalococcoidia > Lucifugimonadales > UBA826 > CAZUHE01. Next base: position 6,696 of record CAZUHE010000019.1, on the reverse strand, counting down.
TGCAGGTCAATGGAAAGGTTAGGGATAAAATGACCACCCCCTCCGATATTGATGAGGAAGGCGCAAAAGCATTAGCCTTAAAGAGCGATAGGGTCATATCCCATATTCATGGAAAAAAGATCGTAAAGGTGGTGCTAGTCCCTAAACGTTTAATTAATTTAGTCACCCAATGACAGTGGAATTCAGATAAAGTAGGTACCTTAAATGAAAGGATCCATAGCAATATTACCCGGCGATGGTATCGGCCCGGAAGTGGTCACCGAGTCTCTCAAAGTTTTGACGGCCGTCGAAACTAAATACAACCATAGTTTCGACCTGATAACAGGAAGGGTAGGGGGCAACGCTATTGATGAGTTTGGCACTCCATTACCTCAAGAAACTATCGCCATATGCCAATCTGTAAATGCTATTTTATTTGGGGCAGTTGGAGGACCTCAATGGGACGATCCTTCCCGTGATGTCAGACCAGAAGACGGAATCTTAGCTATCCGCAAATCCCTAGGTCTATTTGCCAATTTACGTCCCGTCAGAGTGTTCCCTTCATTAATTAACGCAAGCCCTTTGAAACCTGAATTTCTAGAAAATGTCGATATGATTGTACTGCGAGAACTAACGGGAGGCCTTTATTTTGGTAAGCCAAAGAAAAGGTGGACCACCGCTCGCGGGAGAAGAGGCGTCGACACCTTAAAATATACGGAAGCTGAAATAGTTCGTATCCTGAGAGTCGGATTCGAACTTGCAATCAAACGAAGAAAAAAACTTACTTCTGTAGACAAACAAAATGTGCTGGAATCGTCTAGGCTTTGGAGAGAGATCGCAATAGAACTTGGATCAGAGTATCCAGAGGTAGAATTAGAGCATATGTTGGTGGACAATGCAGCGATGCAAATAATTAGAAATCCCTCCGCATTTGATGTAGTTGTGGCTGAAAACACCTTTGGAGATATACTGACAGATGAGACCTCTGTCTTAGTAGGATCCATGGGCATGTTACCCTCTGCCAGCCTGGCCGCGTTACCAGGCAGTAAACAGGCGCTTAAGACAGTAAGTCTTTACGAACCCATACATGGTAGCGCTCCGGACATTACTGGCAAGGGCATAGCAAATCCAATCGGTTCTATATTGAGTACCGCCATGATGCTTAGACTTTCGTTTGGATTAGAAGAGGAGGCCACAGCAGTGGAAAGTGCAGTTGATAGAGTACTTTTGGAAGGGTATAGAACATCGGATATTTCAGGGGATGGAGGAAATTTAGTAAACACCTCCACCCTAGGAGATGTCATATCCGGAAACATATAGCATGGTTAGAGGCTAAGACTTTCCCTTATTCCGTATTCGTCAACGAGGGCCATTAAGCTTGCCCAGGTGCTTTCTTCAATGGGAATCCCGGTTTTTAGCAATTCTTTCTCTCGCAGATGTTCAATCTCGCCGGGGTAAAAAACCTCTTTAAACCCTGGCGCTGGTTCAGAACTCTTTAGATACATAGCAAATTCGGTTACTTCTTTTTTGAAATCCTCCAATTCCCTAAAGGCTGCTACATTGAAAACCGCCATAAAGCATCCATCATTGTGTCTTCCCGACGGATCATGGCCAAAACCTAGCCCCGTTAAAAGGCCAGAAAAAATTTCTACAACAGAGGAAAGTCCATATCCTTTGTGCCCTTCTGGGCCCCCAAGAGGCAGAATCGCCCCTCCATTTGAAAGTGCTTCCGGGTCTGTTGTCTCGTTCCCCTTCCCATCAACAATCCATCCTAAAGGAACTTTTTCGTTTCTGGCTTTCGCCAAATTAATTTTGCCCGCAGCTACTGCACTAGTAGCCATATCCAAAAAATAAGGGCCTTCTAAATTGCTCGGTATAGCGAAAGATATAGGGTTTGTGCCCAATCTTTTGTCTCGACCCCCAAATGGAACCACCGCTTTTGCGGAGCGACCAGAATCAGCTGTTATAAATGCGATCATATCTTCAGCTGCTGCCATTAGTGGGTAAGCCCCTAGGCGGCCGACATGACTTTGACGAAAAACCGTTGCAGCCGCAATATTTTGAGTCTTCGCTTTTTCAATGGTCGTTTTCATTAGCCTCTCAGTCACGACATACCCGATTCCCCAGTTGCCGTCTACAACGGTTGTAGTAGATGTATCTTTGATGACATCATACGAGGCTTTCGGGTCGATGTGGCCTCTGTTGATACGATCTATATATGATGGAACCTGGATTACACCGTGTGAGTCATGCCCTGCAAGATTTGCTCCTACAGACAAACGAGAGAAGGTTATTGCATCCTTTTCTGGGACCCCAGAGGCAACAAATAAGGCCTCTATAATTTCACGAAGGTTGGGTGATTGAATGAGTGGCATGTTACCCCCTTTAAATAATATCTATTACCAGTTCCTTGATCTGCTTACAGCTTTGTTCCATTGATCTTTAAGTAACTTAAATTCGTTGTCATCCAGACTTGGTGTAAACTCAACTTCTTGCGTCCATAATCGGTTCAATTCATGAATGCCGTTCCAAAAACCGATTTTTAGACCCGAAAGGTGTGCAGCTCCAAGCATGGTGCTCTCAATATGTTGAGACCGTTGGACCTTTATACGTAGAAAATCAGCCTGTCTTTGCATAAGGAAATTACTCGCCGCGCCTCCACCATCGGCTCTCAAATTATTTACAGCTATATTCGAGGACACGGAAAACGCCTCCAACAAATCCGCACATTGATAGGCAGTGGATTCCAATATTGCTCTAGCAATGTGACTTTTCCTTGTAGAAAAGGATAATCCCTGAAGGCTAGCCCTAGCGCTGCTGTCCCAATGGGGGCTTCCGAGACCAGCAAAGGCGGGCACGACGACGACTCCGTCAGAGTCATCTACGGATTCCGCAAGATCCTGTAGTTCAGAAACATCCTTTGCGATTCCCAAATTTGAAAGAGCCCAATTTACGGTAGCCCCAGCCGAAAGTACGGCACCCTCCAAGGCATATTCAACCTTATCATCAATCAACCAGGCAACGGTTTGTATTAAACCTGAATCATTACTAATGCGGTTTTCCCCTGTGTTCGTCAGCATGAAAGCACCAGTACCGTAAGTACATTTGGTCATCCCTATTTCAAAACAAGCTTGCCCAAACAAGGATGCTTGTTGATCTCCGATTACGGCCACTATGTCCTTCGACTCACCCTTTAAGAATTTTTTATGCATTTTGCCTACCACGGCATTAGATGGGATAATTTCAGGCAAAATAGACACTGGTATGTTGAACAGTTCCAACATATCGCTGGACCACTGAAGGGTGTCGAGGTCGAGCAACATAGTTCTACTCGCGTTCGTGATATCCGTCACGTGAAACCGTCGATTGGTAAGATTCCAAACCAACCATGAATCCACTGTACCGAATTTTACCTCCCCCTTTGAGGCCTTTAGCCTTGCTTCAGGTACATAATCTAGGATCCATGCGATTTTGCTCGCTGAAAATTCAGGATCAATTGGCAACCCCGTTACCTTCTGAATTTTTTCATTGTATCCCTGTTCGATTAAATTTTGACAATATGCTGAGGTCCTTCGACATTGCCAACCAATTCCTTGGTATAAAGGTTCACCAGATACAGAATCCCATAAAATAACGGTTTCTCGTTGGTTGGTAATCGCAATTGAATGAATCTCACCTAATTTAACTCCAGATTTTTCCAGTAACGAATCAATGGCCTCTATCGTACTATTAAGAATTTCCCAGGGATCTTGTTCGACCCAACCCGTTCTTGGAAAAGTTTGGCCAATAGGTATCTGGGCGGATGAGAACACATGTCCAAAAACGTCTATTAGACCGGCTTTTGTACTAGATGTTCCCTGGTCCAAAGTCAATATATAACCATATTCAGCCATGTGACAGATCTTATCCCACTAAAACTTAATATACTATAATCGCATAGGAAATCTTCCCGTTTCAATTATTACCAACAATAAAAACCAAGATAAATATTAGAGTGTAAACATGCATAGTATCCTAATTGAAGTGGGAGACATATCGATAAAAGCTGAGTTAAACGGGAGCAAGACCTCCAACCTTATCTGGGACGAATTACCCCTAAATGCTACCGTGAATTTATGGGGGGATGAAATCTATTTTGACACGGGTGTTAACGCTGCACTTGCACCTGATTCATCAGATCTCGTTACTAGCGGAGATTTAGCATATTGGCCTCCTGGCGCTGCTTTGTGTATTTTCTACGGACCCACCCCGGCTAGCATTGGGGACGAAATAAGGGCTGCCAGCGCGGTAAACATCATCGGTACCGTTAAAGGTGACGAAAGTATTTTCCGTGAAGTAAAGAACGGCTCTACCATATCTGTCTCCAGGATAAGTGGAGAATGAAGTTAACTGACATGTTGAGGCAATCTGTAGATACCCTTTGGGAAAAGGAATTTAACCATCCTTTTGTTCAAGGGATCGCTGATGGCACTCTTCCTCAAAAAAAATTCCAGTACTTTATGAAGCAGGACTATTTGTTCCTCGTAGAGTTCTCCCGTTCCATCGCACTAGCAATAGGCAAAAGCAGGACCCTAAAAGAAATGGAATGGCTCTCGCATCTTTTAAATGAAACTCTACAAACAGAGATGAGCTTACATGTCGAATACTGCGAGGAGGTCGGGATATCACGCGAGGACCTTTTGGCTACAGCCAGTTCTCCCGCCACAATTGGTTATACGAACCACCTCATTAAAACCGCATACAGCCTAACATCACTGGCCACCGAGGTAGCTATATTACCTTGTTGCTGGAGTTATGCCGAGATTGGTCGCAAACTAAAAAAAATACAAACCGCGGATAACAAACCATATTTATCCAAATGGATAGCCCTTTACAGTGCGGAGGATTTTTGGAATCTATCCACCGAATTGAGAACGTTAATCGATGATCAAGCCTCCCATATAGATAAGCTGGAGGAGCGGGAACTAATGGAAATCTTTTTAAAAAGCACTCACTACGAATATCAATTTTGGCAAGCTGCTTATACACTTCAAACATGGTGAACAACCGCACAGTATTATAAAACATAATGCTATATACCAGGTTCATCACTTTCTGATATAATAACCCTATTACAAATAAAAATAGGAGTTGAATAAAATGGAAGGGTTGAGTGTTGAGGGAACCGTTTCTGAGGACATAACAGCAGAGAGTGATCTTTGTGTTCATCACTGGATTATCGGGAACCCAGAAGGACCCACAAGTATGGGAACTTGTAAAATTTGCGGTGTAGATAAGGAATTTGCAAATTTCTTTGAAGGTTCATCTTGGGGAACTGATGTGTCTTTGGACACCCTCAGGAATTCGGGCTCCCGTTCAAATGGTACTAATTACTCCCAAATGGCTGAAACAGTCAAGACGGAAGAGTCGTTTTAAAGGACAATTATCGAAAAAGATCTTTTTCGATGGGTCTCAACAAAGAAGAAACATCTTCGGTTGAGTCCTCAAACGGAAAATTACGAAAAAGGGCCGCGGGAACACCATTAGTTTTGCGGCACACCAATTCCGAGGCTGCGGCTAGAACGTCTATTATTGCTATTTTTGTCACACGGAGAGGTTTACCTACTCTGTCAAACCCGTTCGTATAATCGTCTGTAACCTGTATACCAGCAGACCCGATTGCAAAATTTATGTGCCCCTCTCTCCAAGGCCTACCAAAGGTATCGGAAATTATCACACCAAATTTTTTTAATTTATGCCTCTTTACGATACGAGACTGAATTAGTGCGGCGCTTCTATTGGAATCCAAGGGGAGGGTAGCAACTAAATCCTTACCCGGGATGTTGGATGAATCAATTCCAGCATTGGCGCAAATAAATCCGTGCTTGGTTTCCGTAATTATCACGCCTCTCTCTTCCTCAACCCGGACAATCCTTTTTGATTCTTGCAAAATTAATTCAGTTAACCTTGGGTCTTTTCTGGTCCGTTGTGCCAGTTCCACTGCTTCTATCCCTGGAATAATATTTGACAAATCAACGACACAATTTTCTACCTTACTTATTATTTTCTGTGTCACCACCAAAATATCGTTTTCCAAAAAACCGCCGCAAGTATCCTTAGCGGATCCCTCTAATGAATTCGTAACATCATCTCCCGAACGAAACTCAGGTAGTTTTTCTAACCCAATAATCTGAATGCCATTGGCCATTGTAAATTTTACCCACCTTTTGAGATGTTAATTCTGCAAAGAATGATATCCCATGATATTCTTTTGTCTGAACTTTTTGCAGATATGGAGAAAAATTTGAATTATTTAAGAAGCCTTCTTTTTATTCCCGGTAATCAAGCCAAGATGTTGGGTAAGGCCGCCGGGTTAACGCCCGACGCCTTTATCCCAGACCTTGAAGATTCCGTCGCTCCCGATGATAAAGACGAAGCCCGCCAAATTGTTTCAGATCACATAGACGTATTGTCCGGAAATGGGGTTCGTGTTCTACCCCGGGTCAATTCGCTTGATACCGGTTTATTAGAAGCTGACCTGGAAGCCGTCATAGGTCCCAATATTTTTGGAATAACGGTTGGTAAAATTCAACTCCCCGAGCACATTGAAGAAATATCAAGCCTAATGTCACGCTTCGAAAACAGCGCAGGGCTAAAAGACGGGTCTCTTAAACTTATTCCTTGGATCGAAAGTGCTCTGGGTGTAGTCAAAGCGTATGATATTTTGACGGCTTCTCC
>CAZUHE010000018.1:0-17152 GCA_964620395.1 uncultured Dehalococcoidia bacterium | reverse complement strand
TTATTCTTCCTCTTCATCAACTCTGCCTCAGTCACATCAACGGATAAATCTCTCGAGTCAACATCCAAACAAAGATCTAGCCCTCTGTGATTCCATTAAAAGCATCAATCCCCTCTTTTGCAGCTCGGGATAAAAGGGAATAATCTGGCCCATAACTTATAAACTTGGCCCCGCTATCGATCATAGAAGCTATATCGTCAGGGGTTGATGCTCCGCCTCCTGCCACAGTTGCGTTTTTATCACTTACTTTTATGATCTTTTTCATGACAGAATCTATTTCTTTATGAGGTTGATCAAGTGGATTCAACCCCAAGGAGAGGCACATATCCCAGGGCCCAAGAAATAAAACATCGACCCCTGGAACGGAAGCGATTTCTTCCAAATTATCCAGAGCACCCCTGGTTTCTATAATTAGAATGACGAGTATATTTTCATCTGATTCATGAAAATATTCGACATTATCAAAAGTATATTTTGACGCTCGCAAAGGGCCCCAGCTCCTCGTCCCATTTGGAGGAAACTTGGTAGCCGCTACTATTGAACGAGCCTCCTCTGCATTGGTAATTGATGGCACGACAATTCCCTGCGCTCCAGTATCCAAGGCCCTTTGTATATAAACTTTATCTGAAGAAGGAATCCTGACCACGGGAACCGCCCCTGTGTTGCCTATAGCCATCATCATGTGTTCGATATCTGCTGAATCTAATGCGTTATGCTCAGATTCAATCACGACGTATTCAAAACCTGCATGCCCCATCAATTCAGCTACATTTGGGCTTTGTAATCCCACAAATGTCCCTATAACGGGACTACCTCTAGACAATTTTTTCTTCACTTCATTCAAAATCATAAGATTCAATCCCTCAACAAATCCACCTAAATATATTCCGACACTTCTTTAAAAATTTTATTCAATCGTTTTTTGTCATGTTCATCTAATACGGGGGATTCCAATGCCTTTACATTGGATTTTAGGTGCTCCAAAGAAGCTGTCCCAGTCAGTACTGTATGTATCGCCGGATGATCGGCAGCAAATTTGTAACCGGCATCGACTATAGTATCCACGTCATCATGCAACAACCAACCCAGGGGGTTTTCATCAGGAACACTGTCAGTAGAAATTGTCCCATTCTGTTTCCATAATTTAATTTGTGATTCAAGCAACTCAGGATTAGGTAATTTCTCTCTTATAACCGCCATATTTATAATTCCGATGTTATGTTCCATGGCGAGAGGTAAAGCTTCCCGAGCAGCAAATTGGTTAAGAATCCCGTATTTAAGCATAACCGTATCCCATATTTCAGGATGTGTTTTTAAGGCTAATACAACAACCCGGTGATCCGGTTCGGCAACATACTGCTCACTAAACCCAATAAATCTTATCTTTCCTTTCTCTTGCTCTCTCTTTAAAACAGGATATAAGTGATCTACGACATGAAAATAGTCGACAGAATTCAACACATGAAATTGCATAATATCTATATGGTCGATACCCAATCGCGACAAGCTTCCATCAACGGAAAAAGCAATTTCTTCAGGCGTCCGCAAGGTTCCTGTGTCTGCGTCCTTGTAAGCACATTTAGTCGCCATAATATATGAATCTCGGCGTATACCACTTAGTCCTCTTCCAAGGATCGTTTCACTTTCACCATATTGTTCCGACGAATCTATTAAATTTATACCCAATTCCAGACAAGATCTCACCAGAGAATCTTGATCATCACCCGAAAGTCCCGTATTTTGCCCAAGCTTGCTAGGTCCACCCGACCCAAGGCTTACCAATGAAACATTAAGGCCTGTTTTCCCAAGTTTTCTATATTGCATTTTTGGAGCCTCTATCCTGACAGGTCATTATTTGACTATCATGTCCTTTAAAAGGATTACATTCCCAATTCCGATATTTAAAATGTATCCAACAACAAATCTTTTACTTTTGGAAAAACTTCTCTCGGCACTCTTTCCATGTATGATTTTCCTTCAGGATCGCACCATAACGGATCTGGAATCGGGTGCAAAACCACGTATTCGAATTCAACCCCAACGTTCAAAGCGCCTATAAGCACTGTTGCTAATTGCTTCGATATTTCATATGCGGTGCCCTTCAAGCAAAATGAATTGGCTTGTTCCTCAGACAAAAAATCAACATACCTTCCACTATCTACCAAATCAGGCGCATGATGAAAATCAGGCCACACTTTTTCCTGACTCTTAAATTCATCCGGGTGTGGTCCGGTCCAATCCATACCAATATTGTTCATAAGCATTGGAGAATATTCATAATAACCAGCTGCCATGGATTTTCCCATCAAAAGAGCTTCTTCCGGCTCTTCAACGAAAACGGTATGAAACACTGCACCTATTTTGACTTTCTCCGGATCACGCCCCGATTCTCGTGCGCCTTGACGTATGCGATCCACAGAGATTCTTATATTTTCCGGGTGAGTTCCCACTCTTATAAAAACTCCATCAGCACACCCTCCAGCCATCTGTAACGTTTTTGGACCTCCTGCTGCCACCCAAACTGGTACATCTTGCGAAAACGGAAGATTGGCAGGTCTGGGGGCTCCCACTTCAACATCCTTACCAGCTAAAAGGGATTGCATCATAACAACGCTTTCCTCTAGTTCTTTCATACGTGCTGGCTTTAGACCTGCCAATCTCACCGCAGTATCGCCTATACCTGTTCCTAGCAAGGTCCTTCCAGGAGCCAATTCAGCCACCGTCGCTATACTAGAAGCAGTCACAGTCGGGTGTCTGGTTACAGGATTAGTAAGCAAAGTTCCCAGATGTATAGTGTCTGTAATTTGAGCAGCAGCAGCCAAAAGAACGTATGAATCACGCCTACGCAGCTGTGAATCTGGGAGAAATGCTGCATCCCATCCACATTGTTCCGACTTTAAAACGCATTGGGCAAATGCGGATACAGAAGAGATGTCATGCCTGTTTAAAGCAAATTTTGGGATATTCATTTTTTACGACAGTCCTCCGTTTTAACCTTTTGTAAGGTTAGCGAACTCTATCCATGTAACTCTCTTTTAATATCTTCCAATCTTTTCCTTTGATCCTCAGATAGATCAGGGAAAGGTTCTCCCTTTTGCATCATACCTCCGGTAAACTCTGGAGGTCTCTTTTCAAGGAAAGCTTGCCTACCTTCTATACCGTCAGTACTAAGCTGCGTTAACAATGTATTCATTAAGGTTTGAACCCTCCATGCTTCGGTCACGGGTATGTCCCCAAACCTGGTAACAAATTCTTTCATCATCCTTACTGCAAGTGGAGGCATTTTTGTTATACCATGGGCTATCTCTTCCGCCCTTTTTATCAATTCACCATGTGGCACTATCTCATTGACCAAATTAATTCTCAGGGCTTCTTCTGCATTAAAAGGTTCATCAGTGAGCAGAATCTTCATGGCATCCGCATGAGATATTTGCCTCGTCAAATAGGTCGCGCCCGGACCACCACCAACCCAACCCTGGCTCAAAAGGGCAAATTTGAATCTCGCATTTTCGTGTGATGCGATTCTTATATCGGTTGAGGCCAACATTAGATAAAATCCTGCTCCGACCGCCCACCCATTGATAGCCCCTATAACTGGCTTCCATATCTGCGGATAATGGTCCCCTAATCTGCCATCCGCCCCAATTTTTGCTCCATTAACTGTACCTGATAGAGGCCAGAATATACTCTCTGTACGAATCCTTTCATTGTCATCGGGAGTAACTCCCTCCGGTAATTCAAGACTATGTCCAGCACAAAAATATTTATCTCCATCACCTGTCAATATGATCGATTTAACATCCAAATCTTCCCATGCGTCCTTCCATATTTCACTGATTTCATTTGAAGTAGAACGATCGAGTATATTTGCCTTTTTGGGATTGCTTATAGTTACGTAAGCAACTCCTTTTTCCTTATGATATTCAACTGCCATTATTTAACCCCTTTAGTTTCAATATATGATATTTCTTTTCTTGAATTGAGAGAATTCATCTTCACTTACACCCAAAATGTTTTCATAAACGTATTCATCTGATTCTCCGATAGACTTAGCAGGATAAAGATTATCCGTTCTTCTACCATTTATAGTCCATGGTAAAGTTGGCATAGCCCGAATATTTCCATCCGAAAATTCTTGATCGTGCAAATATCCAGAGGCATGCAAGTGGTCGTCGGATTCCACTTGTTCCAAGCTCAAAGAAGGTGCCGCGCTTATACCATTATTCTGCAAAGTTTCCATTGCTTGAAAATCAGACACTCCTCTTGTCCAATTACTTATAGCATCATTTATTTCATCACTGAATTGTTCCCTTACCTTAGTATCAAACAAGTTTTCATTCGTCTCCCAATCTCTCCTACCTATAACGCGACATAATGCAATCCATTGATCTATTGTCTCGATGGATATCGCTATCCAATCTTCTTCACCTTTGCAGGGAAATATCCCATGCGGGAAAACAAATGAATCCTGATTGCCATTTGGCACTGGTGGTGACCCACTCATCTGAAATCCAACAAGTGATGGACCTATTGCAGAAGTTAGCGACTCGGCCATAGAGTAATCAATATAACCGCCCTGACCCGTTTTGATTCTCCGATTCAAAGCAGCCAAGGTGATCATTGAAAGCTCCATACCAACCCATGGATCTGCCCATATGCCGCCTTTCAGAGGCCCAGATTCTGGCTCCCCCGATATAGAATTCCACCCTGTGTAATGCTGCAATAGGCTTCCATAGGCTACGAAATCACGATCGGGTCCGCTGTGTCCAGTTCCCGCCGAAGAAAGCATAATAATGTCGGGTTTTATGCTTTTGACGACTTCATACCCTAGGCCCATTTTATCGATAACACCAGCGGCGAAATTTTCAATCAAAACATCAGACACGGCAATGAGTTCCTTTGCAATTTCCACCCCTTCAGGGGTAGCTATATTCAAGGCACAATGTTCCTTGGATTGATTGTATATCTGAAATGGGGGGCCACCCGTCGAAGGATCAAGCCGTCTAGAACTACCTATTTTTATAACCTGAGCACCCATAAGGGCAAGATGCCTTGCTGCAGTTGGTCCCGCTATAATCCAACTAAAGTCTAAAATGCGTATTCCAGCAAGTGGTTCATTATTCATTCTAGATACCCTGATGCACTGAGCATATCATTGTTCTGACCTAGAATAGGTGATGCCTCTTTATTTCGAGGCAAGGTAGCATCAGAAATTTTGTACGGGAACCCAGGGTAATCAAACTCTCCAGCAATCGGATGATTCAAAGTTAAAAAGAATTCCCTTTGATTTAAGTGATCATCAGCCAATAAATCTTCAATAGTGTTTACTGGAAAACAAGGGACTCTTTTTTCTTGGCAAACCCTGGCGACGTCAAATTTAGATCTAGTTTTCGTCCATTCGGACATATGTTCCCACAGTTCTTTCTCGTTATCATTTCTGCCAATTTGCGTAGCAAACCTTTCCTCATTGGCCCACACAGGATTACCCATTATAGTCACCCATCTCTCCCACTGAGAGTTTTCTCTGGGTGATATCGCTGCATAACCGTCCCTACATGGTAACAATCCTAAAATAGCGCTTGCCCGAGGCTTGGAACTGGAATCTCCACGATCGTCCGGAGGTACTGGTTCCCCTCCTTCAAAAATAACTCCGGCCAAACCACTGACAACCATGGTAACCATTGCCTCAAAAGATGAAATGACAACATGTCCTCCAGCACCTGACTTAAATTTATTGAATATCATCAACATTATTGCGGTAGTAGCTGCCATACCAGATACCAAATCAGACTGGTAACCATCCGACCTAACTGGCTTGTCCGATACTATTTCCCCCCTTGATGCCATTCCACGAGCCACACTACTCATATGAAATATTGTTAAATCATCCCCTAAATACGAGGAGTAAGGGCCACTATCTCCAAACGGCAAAATTGAGCCATATATCAAAGTCGGATTTACCTTTGACAACTCATGGTAATCAAACCCATACCCCTTTAGAAATCCCAAAGGACAGTTTTCGATTATCACATCCGCTGTGCGAACTAGATTTTTCAACGCCTTTACATCAGATGCATTGGTTAGGTCTGCCGTAACACTTTTTTTACCTCGATTCAAAGCAAGATAAAGAGCGCTCTTCTCCGTATCTATATTTTCTGATGGGAAAGGTCCTATTTTTCTCGAAACATCGCCACTCAATGGTTCAACTTTGATAACTTCTGCTCCAAGTCCCGATAAGTTGAGACCGCAGTAAGGAGCAGAAACTTTGCCTCCAAATTCAACCACTCGAACCCCATCCAACAATCCCTTTTGAAAGTCATTTATTTGATCATTTACCATAACAATCCATGCCTAATAACAAATCCTCCAGCAATGTATGCTATCTCGGAGCATATCAGAAACATAAATTTTCATCCTCTTTTGACCATATATAAAGAGGAATTAAAAAATAACTTCTGATTAAGGTGAGATGGCCACCCAAATTTCACGGAAACCCAAGATGGATGTAAAATATTTATTAATACCTCAGCCCACAACAATCCGCACCTAAAATCAATATTGGGAACGGCTACCTGATGAGCTACATGAACATAATAAAGCTAGTTCGGATATTTCTACTAATATCACTTTTCGTATTACCTTTATATGCTGTTCTTGACAGCCAATTATTGGAAGGATATTCGCCTAAAGTTTCAAAAATTGAAATAAAGGGTCCCATTCAACCTTCTACATCAAGATTCATAGAAAGAGCCATTCAACTGTCAGAAGTAAATGATTCCGTTGCTTTACTAATAGTAATAGACACCCCAGGTGGCATGTTAGAACCAACACGCAGCATTGTTATGAACATAATGAATTCTAATATTCCAGTCATTAGCTACGTACACCCATCTGGGGCAAGGGCAGCTTCTGCCGGGACTTTTATCGCGGCTGCGTCTCATATTGCAGTAATGGCACCGGGCACAAATATAGGTGCCGCAGCGCCCATCAACCAAGATGGAAACGATTTAAATGAGACTTTAAAGTCCAAGATCACACAAGACGCCACCGCGCTTTTAAGAAGCGCCGCCGCCAGAACAGGGAAAAACGCAGAAGCCTTGGAATCCACCGTAATAGAATCCTCTTCATATACTGCTGAAGAGGCCTTTCAAGCCAACATAATCGATTTTCTATCACCTGACATAACATCACTGTTAGTTGATGTGAACGGTGCAACAGTCCTAGTGAATGGTATCGAAACTACTATCAATACTCGTGATACAAGTCTAGAAAACATAAATAGGAGTTTCCTAGAAAAGTTCTTAGATGCTGTAGGTAACCCAAACATCACCTTCATATTGCTTACTCTAGGCAGTATTGGGCTTACTATAGAGTTCGTCAAGCCGGGCATATTGATAGGTGGTTTTACAGGCATATTGGCCTTATCATTAGCCTTTGTTGGACTTGGGCAACTCCCGGTAAGCTGGCTAGCCCTTTCATTGATGGGAGTAGGGCTAATTCTCTTCATTCTTGAGGGTCAAGCACCTGGACTGGGGATTTTTATAATAGGTGGATTAATATGTTTTGTGTTGGGAGCTTTTCTTCTTTTTGGCGGACTCTCTCCTCCATCCATAGGCGGTCCAAGTTTCAATATAAACTTCTGGATACTGACCTTCACAACCCTGATCTTAGGTGGAGCAGTATTTTTATGTCTAAAAGCCTTTAAAGAAGCTGCCGGTCCATCTATGCCTTCTCACGCCGCTACCATAGTGGGCAAGATTGGGATTGTTAAAAGCAGCTTAAACCCCTATGGTTCAGTTCAAGTAGGCTCAGAACTTTGGACCGCAACCAGCCGTCAGGGGGCTTCCATTGATGAAGGAGAATCAGTTATGGTGGAGTCCGTTGACGGGCTTAATGTTACAGTTGAAAGGATTGATGAACAATCCGGTCATAAGGGGTAATAAACATGCTACCAGTAATAAAAATTGTAAGGCAATACGAAAGACTTGCTGTATTCACATTGGGTAAGTTCAATGAGAGAACCGGACTGCGGGGCCCTGGGTTAAGAATTTTGATTTGGCCATTTCAAACGTCCGAGAGAATTGACCTAAGGGAAGAAGTCATAAATATACCTAGGCAGTCTAATATCACAAGAGACAACGCCGCCATACATATTGATTTCCTAGTATATCTACGGCCAATAGAAGAACAGGCACACAAGCTGGTGCTCGAAGTAGTCAACTACCATCAGGCAGTTATAGGGCTTGCAACCACGATTTTACGAGCCGTGATAGGAGAGATGACTGTTGACGAAGTATTATCCCAAAGAGCGCGCATAAATGAACAGATCCGAGTCACGTTGGATGAAGAGACCGGGCGATGGGGTATGAAGGTAACGGCAGTCGAAATCAAAGAAATTGAGCCAGCTCAAGAAATTCAAGATGCCATGAATCGCCAGATGTCTGCAGAGAGACTACGAAGAGCGGAAGTAACTGAAGCGGAAGGTAAACGACAAGCTGCGATAGCAGTCGCTGAAGGTGAGAGGCAAGCCGATATACTTCGGGCTGAAGGTAGTAGACAGGCCGAAATACTTACCGCTGAGGGTGATCAACAAGCGGCAATATTAAGAGCTGAAGGATTCAGTACCGCCCTCGACCGGATATATCAGATTGCAAGGCAGGTAGACACGAACACCCTGAGTCTGCAGTATTTCGATACGCTTAAAGAAATGGGCAAAGGAGATTCAACCAAATTTATATTCCCTATGGAATTTACTAAATTATTGGGTCCGTTCGCCACTGCTTTATCCGCAATTGACTCAATTACACCATCTAGCGAATCGGATAAGTCAGAATAAATATTATTTAGTGGCCAAAGCGAATTTTATCGACAGCATAGAGTGTTTGTGACTATACAGTTTGATCCTAATATTGAAGTAAGAGTCCATTGGAAATATGTTTGAAAAAATCTATGATCACCTAGTGAAAGCTTATTCTGACACTGTCTACTTAATTCACAATAATTCGTAACCGATAAGTGAATCCTCTCAAGGGAAGATCTATACCGGCAACCAGTTATGCCTGGTTAGTCTTACTTATCGGAGCTTTATCCATATTTGGAACAGTAATGGATAGAGGAGCGTCCAACGTAGTAATACCTACTCTCGCAAAAGAATTTAAGTCAGACCTTCCCACGGTTCAGTGGGTTTTGATCGCATACCTGTTAACGCTGGCAGCACTCCTACTACCTATGGGGAGGTTAGCTGACATAATTGGCAGAAAACGACTAATAATCATAGGGCTATGTATATTCTCACTTGGATCAGCTGCCACAGCTACATCCGCCAACCTTCCACTACTATTCACGAGCCGAGTACTACAGGGTGTCGGTTCGGCCATGATACAGGGCACTTCAATGACTCTTGTGGTTGACGCATTCGGTGCGAATCAAAGAGGAAAATCAGTTGGATTAATTTTGATATTTGTCGGTCTAGGAAACATAGCCGGCCCCGCAATGGGAGGATTTATCACAGGTTTAATTGGATGGAGAGCAGTTTTTTTGACATCAGGTTCGATAACCATACTTTCCTCATTGTTATCCATATTAATACTGAAAAAAGACTCCCACCTTGTGGATATTTCGCAGAAATTTGACTGGTTGGGATCCTTTTTATGTGTAGCTATGCTTGTAGGGCTTTTAGGCGGATTCACAATGTCTTCAAGAGTGGGATGGATATCTCCCATAACGTTAATTTGTTTTCTTTCATTCATAATTTTCGGAATTGGTTTTTGCCGAAGATCATTAAACACAAAGGCACCTGTATTAGATTTATCACTCTTTCGGAAACCTTTATTTACCACATCAGTGATTTCTAATCTTTTCTGTTTTTTCGGTATGGCATCAGTCTGGTTTCTTTTACCGTTTTACCTTGAATATGTGCACGGATATTCTCCGACACAAGTTGGGATGGTATTTATACCAGCAGCTATATTTATGGCTATATCAAGTCCCTTATCAGGCCGATTGTCCGACAAATTCGGTTGGCGTAAATTTACCGTTGGGGGTATGTTAATGGCATCGGCAGGATTGGGAATACTGTCAACGCTCAACGAAAATTCCAGTGCTTATGTAGCCTGCCTATCAATAATACCGATCAGTTCCGGCATGGGCATATTCTATGGACCTAATAATAGTGCAACATTAAGTGTGGTAGGCGATTCTAACTATGGATCAGCAATAGGGTTAATAAACCTTATAAGGAACTCAGGCAATATCATATCCATTTCTCTATCTGCTCTAATAGTAAGCTACGTAATGGGATCGATGGGATACGCACCAGATCTGTCAAATGTAATACCAAGCTCACGAGATGGATCTGTTAACGCATTCGTCACTGGGATGAAAGTGACTTTTGCCGTAGTAACCATGTTTACCATCTGCGCGGCTGTACTTTCATCTTACAAAGGCCGCATCAATCCATCAGACAACAAAAACCATTCTTTTTCATAGCAATCTTTGACCCGCCCTATTCAAGCTTCCCAAAAGGCTAAAACCTCAAAGACATCACCGGTCCTGTACAGAACCGTCAAAGCCTATCGGGGTATCAAGTATCTTTGGATTTTCAGGCATGGATAGAGCATCTTCGTTTAGTTGTATACCAAGACCAGGACTTTCCGGTACCGTTAGGTACCCATCCTTCAGTTCCAAAGGGTTAATTAATAACTTATTTTTGGGAGGTTCAGATTCACCAGTGTATTCCTGTAGAGCAAAATTAGGAATACAAGCATCCAACTGTACACATGCAGCAGTGCTCACAGGTGACAAAGGATTATGAGGGATAACTTTCACATGGTTGGCTTCTGCCATAGCGGACACTTTTTTACACCCAGTCAATCCACCGCATAAACAAAGATCAGGCCTAATGTAAGACGCAGCGTTGGATTCTAGTAATTGTTGATACTCAAAAATCGTCGTAAAACGTTCGCCTGTCGCTATTGGTATATTGCATTTTGAAGCAACTTCTCCCATAACAGCAGGACTGTCAGGAAGCATGGGGTCTTCATAAAAAAATGGGGTAAATTGCTCTAAACGCCGGCCAAGAGAGATACTTTCAGCTGGGGACATTTGTCTGTGTATCTCAACACATATATCGACATCAGGCCCCACTGTGTCCCTGACAGCAGAAACCCTGGTAACAGCTTCATCTGCCCATTCGCTATACGATCTATGAAGATAATAATCTGACGGGAAGGGGGTGAATCGTACTGCCGTAAAACCTTGTTGAACAGCTTTCTTTGCGTCATCTGCCAGATCCTGAACACTTCCACCATCACCGGACCCAACATGCATATAGCAACGAACACGATCTCTAGTTTTTCCTCCCATTAGATCATATATCGGCACATCTAATCGTTTTCCTTTGATATCCCACAGAGCAATGTCTATAGCTGATAGGGCACCCTGAACAACAGAACCCATGAAATGGGACGATCTATTCAACCATTGATAGTGATGTTCAATTTTATGTGGATCCTGACCTAAAAGATATGGCTCCATTGTCTCTATCATGGTTTTCGTAGGTCGCTGCCAACCATGAACTCCACCTTCGCCAATTCCGACAGTCCCGTCTTCACAATGAATCTTAAGTAATAACCATCTATCCCATAAAAATGTTTCCACTTTTTCGATCTTTGTAGGTTTAGGCATCAAAGCCTCCCGTAAAAAAATTCAACAATTTGCCAATAAAAGAAATATTATCATCAGATCACTTAATTGCCTCTGTTATGTACTCTTTGTAACATACAGTAAAATCAATCCCTAGTGAGGATATATATGAAGAAAAGAATGTCTGGGAAACAGGCTGTTATGGAAATGCTTAAAGCCGAAGGGGTCACTCATATTTTTGGCAATCCAGGTACAAGTGAAGGCCCTTTGATAGACATGTTGGGAGATTACCCGGAACTATCTTATTTTATGGCGCTTCAGGAAAGTGTTGCCGTCGGCATGGGGGACGCCTATGCAAGATCGACTAATACGGCATCTTTTGTAAGCTTGCATGTTGATAGCGGGCTAGCCAATGGAATAGCTCTTATGTTGGATGCTCTCAACAGTGGCACACCCATGGTAGTCACTTCGGCGAACTACGATAGCCGCAAAATTAATGAAACTAAAACAGATCTGGCAGAATTGGTCAGGCCGGTAACTAAGTGGGCAGTAGAGTTGGATCTACCTGACCAAATACCAAGTGTAATGCGAAGAGCTTTCAATGAGGCTAATAGCCACCCAAAAGGTCCAGTTTACGTAGGCTTCACCGCAAACGCCCTCGAGGGCATTGCAGATATGAACATCATACCTTCGGGGAAAATTCATGATGAGATCAGACCTGACAATAAAGCGATTGCAAAGGCCGCTCAGTTGATCAAGAATTCTAAAAACCCGGTCCTTATGTTGGGAGATAGAGTTTCAGACGACGACGCTACAAATGAGGCAATCGAACTAGCTGAAATTTTGGGAAGTCCAGTTTATCAATTTCGTGGCGGTGAGGTGTCATTTCCTACCAAACATCCTCAATATATGGGTATTTATTCATTAAGGTCTAAAACATCCCGAGAAACTCTTGAAAATTTTGACCTAGTTATAGCTGTAGGTATGGACGTTTTTGAAGAACTTTTCTACTGGGGTGATGTCATATTAAGCAGCACCCAAAAATTAATTCATGTGGACCCAATACCAGGGAGAATAGGTCGAACTGAGCCAACAGATGTTGGTGTTATAAGTAACTGTAAAACTGCCCTCAAAGACATCACCAATCTCGTAAAAAACCATATTGATGAAAAAAACATGGCGATAGACATCGATGAAATAAGCTTTAGAAAACATCAGTCCAAACTCGACGCTCAACATCGTCATCAAACCTTTGAAAATTCCGTAAAAGAGAATTGGGACATGAACCCTATGTCGCCAGCCAGAATGATGTACGAACTATCTAATGCCGTACCTGAAAATGCAATGATATTGGATGATTCTGTCAGCAATAGGGAGGCTGTTAGGCATTATTTTGCAGCAGAAAAAAGGGGCGATATAGTTGGAATCAGGGGGCAATCTATCGGAGGAGGAATTGGAGCCACGATGGGTCTCCAATGTGCGAATCCCGGCAATCCCGTATTTGGAATTATAGGTGACGGTAGCGCCATGATGACAATACAAGGACTTTGGACCGCTGCTAACGACAACATCCCATGTGTATTCGTTATATGCAATAACGGTATGTACCGAATATTAAGGGTAAATTACAACATTTACCAAAGCGAAATACTAAAAGAGACCGAACCAGCCGGCGAAAATTTACTTCACTCAGAATTCTCAACTCCATTCAACATAGCCACTATTGCACAAGGTATGGGTTTACACGGAGAGCGAATCACTGATCCAAATCAAATCGCACCAGCCGTAACCAGAGTCCTTAAAACTGGTGGACCCGGAGTATTGGATATAGTTATTGACGGATCACTATGATCCGTCAATAAGACTACCCTCTGCCAATATATGGCATGGACGTAGCCATGATAGTGATGAATTGTACGTTAGCATCCAGAGGTAAGTTACTAATATACAAAACTGTTTCCCCAACGTGATCCACATTAAATGTAGGCTCCACAACAACTTCCCCGTTTGCCTGAGGCACACCACCACTCATCCTTGCAGTCATTGGAGTTGCGGCATTACCAACATCTATCTGACTACAGGCAATATTATGTTTCCTTCCATCCAAGGATATCTGTTTGGTAAGACCAGTAACGGCATGCTTAGTGGAAGTATATGCCACTGATTCTGGCCGTGGGACATAAGCGGAAATAGATCCATTATTTATTATTCTCCCACCAGAAGGAGACTGGGATTTCATCCTACGTATTGCCTGTTGGGCACACAAGAAACTTCCTGTCAGATTAGTATTTACTACCCTCTGCCAATCTTCCAGAGGGAGATCTTCCATAGACACTCTAGGTGCACCTATTCCAGCATTATTGAACAGAACATCCAATCTGCCAAAAACCTTGTCAACCTGAGCGAAAAGGGATTTTATTGAGGATGCTTCCCCGACATCTGTGGCGACAGGAATTGCTCTTGAGGAATCCACTCCTGACAACTCTATTGTTTCTTTTAATGGGTCCTCTCTCCTACCCGCTAACCCCACAGAATACCCATCTTTCAACAGATGTAGGGCAGCACTTCTACCAATACCGGAACCCGCACCAGTTACAATTGCGACTTTTCCGTTCGATTCCATATATTTGAACTCCTAGGTTTACTTTGCTTTGTATCACAACCTAAAACGTATTATTCCGCTAATATCTTTGTACCTGTTTTATGGTCTGCCAACCATTTTTCATCAATTTCAACACCTATTCCTGGACCTTTAGGGGCAAACACATTTCCATCCTTGTCTATAGCATCCAAGTCATCACTGTAATC
The DNA here is from genome assembly GCA_964620395.1 of uncultured Dehalococcoidia bacterium. Taxonomy (GTDB): domain Bacteria; phylum Chloroflexota; class Dehalococcoidia; order Lucifugimonadales; family UBA826; genus CAZUHE01. Next base: position 2,701 of record CAZUHE010000018.1, on the reverse strand, counting down.
AATGTATATAGGTGCTTTATTTCCAGGCACTTTTGGATGAACTAAACCGAGCTCATAAAAGTTCGTGTTCCTTATAGCAGACATAATATGCCGGTGAACAGGGCCAGGGCCATGCAATTCCATATCAAGACCAAAGCCTTCAGAAGCATGCGCTATCTTCATCGCCCCGGTAATTCCTCCGTCTTCATGTGCCCCACATCTGACAAAATCAGTTGCCTCAGCAAGAATAAAATCAACATGTTGCTCAAGAAGTCTTATGTGCTCAGTCTGAAGTATCGGGGTTTTCATCATTTGCCTCAGTTTGCGGTGCGCAAACTGTGACACACCATTATCTTGAAAAGGGTCTTCAAACCAGAAAAAATTCGCTTCATCACATGCTAGCCCCAACTTGAGAGTGTCTCCAAAATTTTTGATTTCACATGCGGGGTCAATTAACAGGTCAAGCTTGCCGGCAAATTTATCTCCAAGATTCAGAACATTATCAATTTCTCTCTGCAAATAATCTCTCGCCAATCCCCAACCGTGAACTTTGAAAGCTTTATAGCCCATTTCAAGACATTGTGCGGCAAAATCTTCAAAATCTTGAGGTGTAGCAAGCCCCCCATTTTCGTCACCATGCAATGTCGACGCATATGCCTTGAGAGCCTTTTGTTCACCTCCCAAAAGCCGATAAAGTGGTTCATCATAAAATTTCCCTGCAATATCCCACAGGCATATGTCCACAACTCCCATTCCTAGTTGAGCCCAATGTCGGGAGCCTCTTTTGAGATCATTGTAGATGGATTCCCTTGCTAGCGCGTCACGACCAATCAAATATGAAGCCGTCGCTTCTATTTCAGCAAGGGATGGCCCTGCGACTCCAGGGTATTCACCCACAATTCCTTGATCTGTATGAATTCTGACCAAATGAGTCGTTTGTGTCAGCGAACCTCCTGGTTCATACACCATATTGAAGGTATTGTAATCTTTCCCTACCTGGTCGAGGGTATATTGGTATTGAATTGCTTCTACTTTCGTTATAACCGGGGCATCTTTCATATCATCACTTCCTTACTGAACCATTATTTCCCCGTAATGCTATCAATATTTGGCGATTAAAACACCCATAGATGATCTAATATAACTTGACCAACGGATATTTTCTCTTGTCCTTGATCATAAACGAACATGGTGTAAACTCAATCCATTCTTCCTCTTAACCTGCTACAGATGAATTTAACTCCATGTTTTCATAAAAAGGGAATAAATCTATGTCAGACATACTCATTAAGAACTGCAATATATACGATGGGTCCGGCTCAATTCCGTTTACCGGTGACATTTCCATAAATGGAACCAAGATAGATGCAATAGGAAATCTATCGAAGGTACCTTCTACTCATACAATAGACGCAAATGGGCTTTCCGTTTCTCCAGGGTTCATTGATACACACGCCCATTCGGACGGAGTTTTATTGACTGACCCTTACCATAGAAACGGAATACACCAAGGTATAACAACTGAAATATTAGGGCAGGATGGCCTGTCCTATGCCCCGCTATCAAAAAATAACTATATAACCAACCGTGATTATCTTTCGGGAATTTTGGGTTCTACTCCAGATCAACTTGAAATGTCTTCAGTTGCGCAATTCAAATTAAATTACGATGAAAAAATTTCAATTAACACTGCATATTGTATCGCTCATGGAGCGATACGCCTTGAAATATTGGGGTTTGAAGATAAACCCCTGATAGGGAAAGATTTAGAACGAGCCAAAAACATGATAAGGGAAGGAATGAATCAGGGAGCCGTCGGGCTTGCTACGGGAATGTCCTACTTTCCCAATGCATGGAGCAATACAGCAGAACTAATCGAGTTATGTAAAGTGGTCGCTGAGGAAGGAGGAGTATATGTAACCCACCTTAGGGACAAGAATACTGAAAGAGGTTTTGGGGGAGGTGGCGTGCCTGAAGCTCTGGAAATAGGAAGGAAATCCGGAGTTCCAGTACATTTTTCACATTTTCGCACAGATGAAAGTAACGCTGGAAAAGTTTCTGAAAGGACCTACCTAATAGACAAGGCAATCGAAGAAGGTCTAGACATAAGCCTTGAACTTTATCCCTACCCTACTGGTAGTTCTTTTCCCCTGAGCTTCCTTCCGAGCTGGGCACATGAAGGAGGTCCCAGTGCGGTTATGGAAAGACTTAGCAATCGTGATACCTTCGAAAAATTAGCTTACTATTTGGATAACGAATACGAAAGACCAATAGATGATGCTGTTTTTTCATATGTCCCTAGAAACGTAGCCCTTGAAGGCTCATCTCTTAAGGAAATTGCAATGGACAGAGGTGCCACTCTCGGCACGACTCTTTGTAATCTATTGAAGGAAAATGAACTTCAAATAGGTTACTGGGGATCGCCACCGATCAGTATATCTACATGGGATCAAATCAACAAAGATTGTATGGAGTTGTTATCTCGACCAGATTACATGGTTGGTAGTGACTCAATCCCACTGGGAAAATACCCTCATCCAAGAGCATACGGTACTTTCCCAAGGATAATAGGTAGATTCCAACGCAAATACCAAACGATGCCACTTGAACAGACAATACAGCGAATCACGGAAAATCCAGCTAAGCGCTTCAAGTTAAAGGGAAGAGGATTGATTAAAGAAGGATATTTCGCAGACCTCGTTCTATTTGATCATCTTACAGT
>CAZUHE010000017.1:0-17546 GCA_964620395.1 uncultured Dehalococcoidia bacterium | reverse complement strand
AATAGGGAATTCACACTTTTAATTCTTTCGTAAGTCCTTGTGTCTTTATACATGGAAACTGGATTTCTATTCTATCTAGCCTGTTATTTCCAATTATTATATTGGGTTATGAACCTTTTTATACTTCTTCGCTAACATAGGCTTCCAGTACGTCATCCTCTTCAAATTCGTTAAACCCTTCCACCGTGACACCTCCTTCGAGTCCCGTAGCCACTTCTCTCACATCATTTTTAAAGTGCTTTAATGTTGATACTTCACCGACGAAAATTTCTTCTCCGCCCCTCATAACATGTATGGTGGATTCTCTTGTTATGCGACCATCATTTACGTACATTCCTGCGACTCTTGTTCGACGTCCTAAATTAAACACGGCTCTCACGGAAGCTCTTCCGACGAGAACTTCTTTGTATGAAGGTTCAAGAAGTCCTTCTAATGCCTTGCTTACATCATCTATGAGGTTATATATAATGCTATATTGGCGTATTTCAATACCTTCTTGTCTGGCCAGCGTGTGTGCCCCACCTTCCGGATGAGTGTTAAATCCTATTACAACCGCGTCAGATGCTATAGCTAGTAGGACATCTCTTTCAGTTATGTTTCCACTTGCAATATGGATCAGGTTAACTTTCGATGTTTCAGAGTTTAGGTCTTCTAGGGATGCTCTAATAGCTTCCACACTTCCCTGGACGTCCGTTTTGACTATTAAATCGACTTGGTGAGTTTCAGTTGAAGAACCCCTTGCATAGGCCTCTTGCAATGATGTTTGATTCCGTACAGATTCAACAAGATTCTCATCAATCATTTGACGAGCTTGTTTTTCGTTGTCTGCGACGTCAAAAATGACCCCGGCATCAGGAACCTCATTTATCCCCATTATCTCTACTGGGCTTGATGGCCCTGCCTCTTGGATTCGGCTTCCTTTATCGTCAAACATGGCCCGTACTTTCCCATGCTTACTTCCAGTTACAATGGTGTCACCCTGCCTCAGAGTTCCGGTCTGCACGAGAGCTGTAGCAATAGATCCACGGTTACGTTCCATTCGCGCTTCAATCACAACCCCTCTCGCATTTCTTTCCGGGTTTGCTTTTAATTCACTGATTTCTGTTACCAACAGAATGTTTTCAATCAGTGAGTCAACACCGTCACCTGTTATGCCAGACACAGGTACAGCTATGATATCCCCTCCCCATTCTTCGACCAAAAGATTTTGTTCGGAAAGTTGTCTATATACATTTTGCACGTCTGCGGAAGGTAAGTCTTTTTTTGTAACAGCAATTAAAATTGGCACTTCTGCGGCTCTTGCGTGAGATATGGCTTCCACTGTCTGAGGCATAACGCCATCATCCGCTGCGACAACAAGTATAGCTATGTCTGTTACCTGTGCTCCCCGAGCTCGCATAGCGGTGAATGCTTCATGACCGGGAGTATCAAGGAAAGTAATTTTGTTGCCTTCTGATTCTATTTGGTATGCAGCAATATGTTGAGTTATACCACCAGCTTCACCGTCAACTACATTAGTTTGTCTTATAGAGTCTAAGAGGGTTGTTTTCCCATGATCTACATGTCCCAATATGGTTACGACTGGGGGCCTAGCCTCTAGTACTTCGGGGTCTTCATCTTCGTGCCCTACAGTGAGTGACGTAGCAGTAGGAGCATCTTCATCCAGCTCACTAGTAATGTATCCAAAGAATTGGACTACGACCGCGGCTATATCGTGGTCGATGACATCATTAATAGCATACATGTACCCACCTCGCATCAGCGCTTTTACTACCTCAACAGCACTGACATCCATAAGATCAGCCAAGTCGCTAACGCTTATGACCGATGGTATTTCAATTATTTCTGGTGTGTCTTGCATTTAGTTTTATGATTTTGACCTATTATTTGATTTTTTACGTGCTACTCATTTCCTGACAAGTACAGTGGACCGGTTAATTCAAGGTTACTTTTCAACCAATTCTTCTGCAAATAAACTCCAACTTTCTAAGGGTATATTAGTTTGTAGGTATTTCGATAATTGGTCTTTTAACCCTTTTTTATTTTGGCATTTTGACTTTTTACAAATATAGCTTCCTCTTCCATTTTTATTTTGGTATTTGTCGATACAAATACCATGATTACCGGAAACTATAATTCTGACCAAGAGATTTTTTTCAATCTTTGTTCGACAAATTATGCAGGTTCGTAACGGTCTATGTCTCTTTGATAGAGGACCTTTAGTAGCCATTGGCTAAATTAACGTTTCCTACTTCCTTTACCACGTTTATTCCGACTGCTATTTGGCTGAGTTGTGTTTCTTCTGCCTTTTCTAGCCGTTACTCCTCCACCCAAGTCTTCTATATCCTCCGCGAACCTTATAACCCCCTTTTGGTCTTGTCCTAGTCCGGCTCTATGAATTGACCATATGTCCTCTGGGACGTCCGACAGATCAGCTCCATCATTTTCTTTTTCCTGTTGTGTTGGGGAGTCTTCCATTTCTTCAAGTAGCAGTAACTCTTCCTCAGCACTTAGTGAGCTTTCAAGGCTTTCAGTTGTGTCACTACCATGGTCAGCGGTCTCTTGCTCCTCAGCGAGTAGTCTTTTCAGTAATTCATCTTCATCAGGCTCTTCGCTAGAAGTTGTTGCTGGCTCTGGTACATTGGCGGTGACGTTTTCTGGTTGTTTTATCTGGGAGGAGACTATTTCTATAATCTCATCGTTAGTAAGTTCGACGGGTATTTTTTGTTCGCTTGTTTCTGATTCTTCTGCATCAACATCAGGAAGTTTCGAGATGTCAACTTGCATATCACTTTTGATGTCAACCTTGCACCCGGCCAATTTTGCTGCTAAACGGGCATTTTGACCGTCTTTGCCAATCGCTAGAGATAGGTGTCTATCCGGTACAATAGCGGTAGCAGTTCCATCAGTCTTGTCGATGTCAACCCTATGCACCTGAGACGGACTTAAGGCGTTAGAGATGTACTTGTTTATGTCTTTATTCCATTCCAGGATATCTATTTTTTCACCTTGGAGTTCGTTGACAATGCTTTGTATTCGAACGCCTCTCAGACCTACGCATGAGCCAACTGGGTCAACACCGTCTTGTCTTGCCCTGACGGCAATCTTACTTCGTGAACCACTTTCCCTGGCGATGCCAATTATTTCTACCGCCCCACTATGTATTTCTGGTACCTCTTGTTCAAAAAGTCGTCTTAAAAGCAACTCATCAGTTCTAGAAACAATCAACTCAGGCCCTTTCGCAGATTCTTTATCAATATTTTGAAGTAAGACTCTTAGTTTGGAACCTTGTCTATATCGCTCTGATGGTACCTGATGGCTTATTGGTAAAATCGCCTCTGTTCTACCAGTATCTAGCACAATTTTTGTGGGTTCTATCCGCTGGATAGAGCAAGTTAAAATTTCGCCTTCTTTGCCTTCGTATTCTGACAAAATTATTTCGCGTTCAGCTTCTCTAAGTCGTTGTAGAACCACCTGCTTGGCAGTTTGAGCGGCGATACGCCCTGCACTGTTTGGTATTTTCTCAGTTGGGATAATGTCCCCAATGATAGCTTCTGATTTGTAACTTTTTTTCGCATCTTCTAGGGTGATCTCTACTAGCGGATCCTCCACTGTTTCCACAACAGTCTTAATAATATCCACTTCAATATCACCGGACCCGGGATCCAATTTCACTGAAATGTTTCTTCCTTCGGTAACACTGTCCCTCTTGAAAGCGGATATCAAGGCAGCCTCAATCGCCGACATTACCTTATCTCGGGGTAGATTCCTTTCTGCTGCTAATTGTGTAAGGGCGACTAAAAAATCACTTTTCATGCTTAGGTGCCCCCTTTAATTTATCTACAATAACAAAGAAAGTGGGACTCGCCCACTTTCTCTAAAAACGTATTTTTACTAACTAGGTAAGTATAGCATCGACAAGCTGTTAATAACAACTATTGGGAGCACACAGCAGGCAAATGTAGATAGTATTAAAATATCAGTATTCAAAGAATACGGTATTTGAAGGGAGATTGGCTTTTGATGTGCCACACAATGGAGGAAAATATCCGCCAGTTCGCTCGCTTATCTATCTTAGGAGTATTTGTTTTCCTAATTATTTTTCTTTCGTGCCGTATCGATCGATCAGATGAAGAAACAATACTGGTTTTTGCAGCGGCAAGTTTGGTTGATGTACTGAATGAAACCAGCGAAAAATTTTATGAAGATACTGGTATAAAAATATTTTTCAATTACGGAGGCTCCCAAAAGTTGGCTATAGATATAATCAGCGGTGCTCCTGCGGACATGTTTATTTCTGCAGGTTATGAGCCTATGAATACTGTGTCCAAGTTACCCGATATTGAACCCAGTGAAATTATCAATATAGCTTCCAATAGATTGGTAATAGCAGCCAAGGAAAATATCGGGAAATCTGTGGTGTTAGATGATTTGCTTAATATGTCTCGAGTATCTATAGCTGACCCGGAGTTAGCGCCAGCTGGTTATTACGCTAAGGAATCGCTTCACAATCTGGGTCTATGGAAGGATTTATTTCCCATCATCCTCTACGGTTCTGACGTTAGAATGGCAATGGCTTATGTGCAAGTGGGTAACGCTGATGCGGCTATAGTGTATAAGACGGATGTTTCTGCTGCATCAGGGCTCGTTGGGTATGACGTCATACCACAGAATTCTTATCCTCTTGTTGTGTATCCTGTGAGTTATATTGATCGAAATAATAAGAGGGAAAACTCATCAAAATACCTGAACTTTTTAAAGTCTGAATACGTGCTCGAGGCATTTTACAGACATGGTTTTGGTGCTCCAAATGATTAGTATTGCATTACTCTCTATTCAAGTTGCTATTGTCGCCACCATTATGGTTTTGCCTTTAGCTGTACTAATTGGTTGGATTCTTGCAAAGAAAAATTTTAAAGGTAAAATTTTTTTAGAAACTTTAGTTTCATTACCTTTGGCTCTACCCCCCGTGGCTACTGGATATTTCTTGCTTCTATTGCTTGGGAGAGAGGGAGCAATTGGAAAGTTATATACAACATTTTTGGGTTCAGATATTGTTTTTACTTGGGGTGCTGCTTCAATAGCTGCGGCCATCGTTTCTTTTCCACTTGTGGTGAGACCAATAGTGGTTTCAATGTCGTCAGTGGATGTTAGTTTGGAAAGATCTTCCCTTGTTTTGGGTGCTGGCAGGATAAAGACATTTATTTCAATTACTCTGCCCCTTTCCTATAAAGGTATTTTGGCTGGTACTCTTTTAGGATTTGTAAGGGCGCTTAGTGAGTTTGGAGCTACCATTATTGTGGCCGGTAATATCCCGGGTAAGACGCAAACTTTGCCCCTAGCTATATTTGGCCATGTTCAAATGGGTAGGAACAGGGACGCTATGGAGCTGATATTAGTATCAATAGTTATCGCCGTTATAAGCTTGTTCGTTTACAACCGTCTGCTCGCTAAAGCTTAATTTAGATAATTGAGGTTTTTATATTGAGTCTTCTTACCGTCAAAATAAATAAGAACCGGGGTCGGTTTAATTTAGATTGTCAGTTTCATACGAAGCAGCAAGTTACAGCCATATTTGGGATATCCGGCAGCGGAAAATCAACGATATTAAATTGTGTGGCGGGATTTTTGAAGCCGGATAATGGTCTTATACAATTTGAAAATGAAACTTTTTTTTCCCAGGTAGATGGTATAGAGAAGTCTCCCAACAAAAGACGAATAGGGTATGTGACTCAAGACCCAGCATTGTTTCCTCATATGTCCGTCAAAAAAAATATCGAATACGGATTTAGATTGACCCCAGAAAAAGAGAGGAAATTTGCTCTCTCTACACTAATAGAAGCCACTGGAGTGGGATCACTATTACAGATGTATTCTCGAGAACTTTCAGGTGGTGAACGTCAAAGGGTTGCTCTGGCGCGATCTTTGGCTGCGTCGCCTGATCTACTTCTATTAGATGAGCCACTGGCTTCCATAGATGTACCTTCAAGAGGCGCACTTTTAAAACTATTAAAGGAATCTGCTCATGAATTTGGAATTCCCATGTTGTACGTTTCACACTCAGTGTCTGAAGTTGTTGTTCTAGCTGATGAAGTGGTAGTTATTTCAGACGGAAAAGTAATTGAACAGGGGCACCCAAAGATTCTGTTTGAAAACCCAAGATTTTTTTCAGGTACAAATCGAGAGGTGTTTGAAAATTTGATCGAAGGCGAGCTCGTTGATTTTGAAAATCGCGATGTGGTTCACTCAGTATCCGTGTGCGGGCATATATTTCATATCCCAAGTATCACTCATCCCAAGTCATCCAAGGTGATGATATCGATCAGAGCAAGCGATATCATGATAAGCAAAAATAGACCTATCTCAATCAGTGCTCGGAATGTAATCCCGTCAATAATAAAAAATTTTTACTTACAAGGGGATATTGTTTTGTTGGACTGTGATATTGGGGTAGACATATTGGTTGAGATAACCAAGTATTCTTTTGAAGAATTGACGTTGGACAAGAATATGCAAATATTTCTCATTATTAAATCTGGAAACGTAGTTACTGTTGAAGGGTAGTAAAAAGAAAATATTTTTTTAAATGGAGAAAATTTAAATGAGACATTTGAAGTGGAATGTAAATCCATTTGGCGGAGCTGTTGTTGACCCCAAATCCGTACCAGTTGAGCCGGATGAATTTTTGGAAGCTATTGAGGTGGCTACCAAGCAATGGAAGATAGATTCTGTAAAAGTGGTTTGGCTTGAAGTGCTCCAAAATAGGTTTTCTCTATTGTCTTTGATTTTAGCAAGAGGGTTCACGTTTCATCATGCCAATAGTGATTATGCGATGCTGACTTTGAGTTTGGTGCCGATGTCATTCGTACCTCCATATGCTACCCATTTTATTGGAGTTGGAGGGGTGGTTATAAATGAGAAAAAGGAAATCCTTGTTGTTTCCGAAAGATATAGATCTTCTGGAAGAGCCCCATCTTATAAATTACCTGGAGGTGCTTTGGTTCAAGCTGAACATATCCAAGATGCTGCTGTAAGAGAGGTATTAGAGGAAACTGGCATAAAAACAGCATTTGAGTCACTTATATGTTTTAGGCATTGGCATCAATATCGATACGATAAATCGGATATATATTTTGTGGCGAGATTGCGACCATTGAGTTCTGAGATTTTGATGCAGGAAGAGGAAATTGCTGAATGCCTATGGATGCCAGTAGAGAAATATCTTGTTAATGACTCAATACATGGTTTCAACAAAGCTATTGTGCAAGCAGCTTTAAATAACGAAGGTTTAATATCCTCTTCAATGGAAGGTTATGAACCACGCGAAAGGTATGAATTTTTTATGCCTGATAATAATCTAAGATGATTCGAGTGTTGATTTTAATTTTTCGTTCATTTGGTTGCACACATTGATATCAGTCTTCTAATTGACAGCGCTGGCGCGCAAAAGTAGACTTGAACGGCGGATTTTAAAGGAAATTAAATGCCTAAAAGAACTTATCAGCCAAAGCAAAGAAAAAGGGCCAGAGTGCATGGGTTTCGATCCAGAATGAGATCGAAACCAGGCCGGAACGTGCTTAAAAGAAGGATGTTTAAGGGCCGTCACAGGCTGACTGTATAGATTTAACTAGAGTTGCTCAACAGCGAATGGGTTCGATGATCGTCGCTTTATATTCCATGCAGGTTGTGTAGGGGTAAATAGTATTGATGTCGTTGAGTTGGGGACACTAGGAGTGTGGTGGCTTTGCAAAAACATCGCAGGTTGACTAAATCGTTTGATTTTAACTTTGTGAAGAAAACAGGTAGAAGCTGGGTTAGTGATAACCTGGTTCTCGTCGCTTCTAAAAGGTTGGATAGTAAGGGACATACCAGGTTTGGTTTTATCGCATCAAAACGGGTAGGTAACGCAGTTGTTAGGAACCTTGTAAAGAGGCGTATGAGAGAAATAGCTCGAAGTACGGAAGTGGAGTTAGGATGGGATTTGGTGTTTATTGTAAGAAATCAAGGTACGCAGGTAGGATTTGGAAGATTGGAAGATTCTATGAAATTTCTTTTGAAAAGAGCAGGAATTTTTAAGTCGTGTTGATTATTCTTCAATGAATAAGATTAAAAGTGCCCCGGTTCTAATATTGCTCACCTTAATAAAGGGTTATAAAAACATACTTTCTCCGCTTCTACCTCCCGCCTGTCGTTATATGCCGACTTGTTCTGACTATTCTAGGGAAGCTTTATCGAAGTATGGGTCCATAAAAGGAACTCGATTGTCTGTGAAACGGCTGTCTAGGTGTCACCCCTTTGGATCAAAAGGGTATGATCCAGTACCTTGAAGCCATCATATATTTTAATGAAAAGAAAACATACATTTTTAAAAACAAACTCATTGTCTATGTTCGTGGCTTTATTGTTTTTCCTTATATTTTTGAGTGCTTGTTCTAGATTGAGTGTGCCTCAAGGTTGGGCAGGTTTTGTTCAACATGAAAATTATATTGTGTCTGCGAGCATGGATGGTCAAATAATAGCTCTTAACAAAGACACCGGTAGACATAAATGGGATCCTGTTTTGATTAGAGTGGAGGAAAAAAACGAAAATAGAAGAGCTGTCTATGGTACCCCGGTTATCGATGAAGGAATCATAATAGTTGCTTCCTATGATGGAAAATTGCATGCTGTTTCGGTTGATGATGGTAGGCTATTGGAAACCGAACCGGTTACGGAGGAATTCGTTGCTGGGCCTGCCTATCATGATGGAATTATTTATATAGGTGGTAGTGATGGAAACATGTATGCATACAGAGTGGAAAAAATATCTGAAGGTACTTTTAATTTTGAATTGGAATGGAAGAGAGAGTTGGGTTCCAAAATATGGTCAACTGCGTCAGTTTTCAACGATATACTAATATTTGGTTCTCTGGATCATTGGGTTTACGGGTTGGATGTGAATAATGGTGATACTGTTTGGAGGTATGAAACTGGAGGTGCTATAGCTTCCTCTCCTCTTGTTGAGGATGGTACTGCGTACCTTGGGTCATTTGATAGTAACTTCTACGCTATTAATGCGGAATCGGGAAAGGAAAAATGGCGATTCACTGAATCTTCTAATTGGTACTGGGGCAAACCGATATTTTTTGAAGGGTACGTATATGCAGCTTCATTGGATGGAAAAATCTATGCCTTGGAATCTCTAACTGGAAATAAGAAGTGGGAATCCGTAACGGATGGTCCAATCGTAGGGTCTCCTACCGTGGTCAGGGATATGATTATATTTGGTTCCACAGATGGAAAAATATATGTGTCTGATTTATATTCAGGAAGTGTTTTAAACACATGTGATATTGGTGAGAGAGTTGAGACTCCATTGATGTCAATAGGTGACTCAATTTATTTCGGAGCCAGGGATTATTCGAGTCGGTCTCTCAATATTAAATCAAATGGTAATCCGGATGAGAATTGGGATGCTCCTTACTTTTCAGATAGGGCGAAAGATGGAAAAAATCCTCAACCTGCTGACTGGTCTCCTGATTGTTAAAATGAATTGGTAGGATAAATTTGGAATTTCTTGGACAAATATGGAATGTGGGGATCATACAGCCCATGGTTAACTCCTTGGTTGTATTGTATAGCCTCATGTTCAGTAATTTTGGAATTGCTATTGTCGTATTTACGATCTTTATTAGAGCTTTGATGATGCCCTTAACTGTCAAACAGAGCAATCAAATGAAAGGTATGAGTGCCTTACAACCCAAAATAAAAGAAATCCAAACTAAACACGGTAAGGATCGCCAAAAGCAATCACAGGAGACAATGAAACTTTATAAGGAGCATGGAGTGAACCCCATAGGTTGTTTAGGGCCTATGTTTATACAGTTTCCAATATGGATAGGTCTATATCAAGCTATTTTGCAAACTGTACCGACCACTCCAGAGAGTTTGGTGGGTCTTTCCGGACATTTGTATAACTGGTTACCGCTTGTTCAAAGTGTTATTCCTATCGATAGTGGATTTCTATGGTTGGACTTGGCGGCTAGGGATTCAACGCCTGTTTTGCCAATTATGGTGGGTGTGTCAATGTGGTTTATGCAGAAAATGACTACAATGCCGGCAATGGATGAAAGGCAAGCTTCAACAAATAAAATGATGTTGTGGATGATGCCACTGATGTTCGGTTTTTTTTCCATGCAGTTCCCCAGTGGGTTAGCGCTATACTGGGTGGTTTCGAACGTTGTGGGAATCGTGATACAAGGGTTTATCACCGGATGGGATCCATTGAAAAATATTTTTGTATTTGGAAAAAAAAATGATTCGGATCAAATGGAAGTAGCGCTCGCTACCGTAAATCCCGTTTCAGATGAGGGAGATATTGATGAATTCAATAACAATGACAGCGAAGACAGTAGAGGAAGCGGTGGAGCTGGGGCTAAGAGAGTTAGGCGTAGATCGCACAGAGGCCGAAATAGAGGTCGTAAGCAGAGGTAAACCTGGTCTATTAGGTATTGGTTCTGAACCTGCCAAAATTAAGGTTACTAAGATTGATAATCCTTCGGAAGTTGTACAGGTAGCCTCTGATGTGGTCAATAAATTGATTCGATTGATGGATATTGATGTTATTTCCACAATGCGTCATACCGATGGAGATGATGAAGGCCCATTCTTCGATATTGAAGGTGAGGATTCTGCCCTCTTAATTGGGAGGCGAGGCGAGACGTTGAGGGCTTTACAATTGTTAGTAAGAACTATTGTGGGTAGGAAGCTGGGAACGAATTTAAATTTTACCGTAGATGTGGAAGGTTATGATGATCGTAGAAGGCAATCTTTGGCGAACTTAGCTGATAGAGTTGCTTCGAGGGTGATAAAAACTGGTCGCTCTATTGAACTGGAACCAATGTCTGCTAGAGAAAGGAGAATAGTACACATTTCTTTGGCGGATCAAAAAGGGATACAAACGGAAAGCTCAGGTGAGGGTAAAGATAGGCGGGTGGTGATACAACCAAGTCAGTAGATCTACAGGATTTGTATGTTACCTGACTATTTAGTTATCGGACATATAACGCGTGACATTTCCAATGGCAAAGTAACCACCGGCGGGTGTGCTTATTATGGTGCTGTGACGGCTCGAAAGTTAGGTCTATCAGCAGCAATGGTGACAAGCTGCCCAAATGATTTTGGTTTTCCAAAAGAACTTGAAGGTGTTGAAATAACTACTATACCTTCAATGGATGTGACCGCTTTCATTAATGACTACGTTACCCAGAACGGCTCTTTTAATAGAAAACAGACCATTATTGCTACCGCAAAAAATATTACCATTAGTGATATTCCTGATGCATGGCGTTCGGCACCATTTGTTCATTTTGGACCATTGGTTAATGAACTGGGATCTGATGTTGTTCAGGGTTTTCCTGATTCGTTTAAGGTTGCTTCTATCCAAGGTTGGACTAGAAAATGGGACTCTCAAGGTAATGTTAGTATCACTCAGTGGGATGGCTCGGATATTCTTCCATTTGTAGATGTTGCTGTTTGTTCAAAGGAAGACATTTATTCTGAACAACATATCGATAAATGGAAGAATATGGTGTCCCTACTGGTAGTGACGAATGGCCAAAAGGGGGCCAGATTGTATTTTGCGGGAAAATATATCGATGTCGATTCTGTGAAGACTAAAGAAGTTGATCCCACAGGTGCCGGTGACGTTTTTGCAGCTAGTTTCATAGCTAAGTACCGAGAAACATGTGATTATGAAATTGCGGCTAGATTTGCTTCGTGGGTTGCGGCTAGTAGTGTAGGAGGGTATGGTGCTTCCATGGTTCCTTCTATCGACTGTAATGGATCTTGGTAAAATTTTAAACTTATAGCGCTATGAGTTTCGAGTTCAAGAGTTCAAGATAAATACCGTCTGGGATAGAATTTTTCATGATTTCAGCTTCTACATTGTGACGGAGTAAATGTTTTGCAGAGTGGTAATGGTATAAATCTGAGTCTTGAAAAAGCTGCACGATACTCACTGTACGTTTTCCTGATAGGTTCGGTAATACTTCTACTTTATTTTGTACGTGGAGCACTGTTTCCTTTTGTTTTGGCTACTGTTCTAACATATGTTTTGAACCCTCTCGTCACCTTACTAGAGGGGATTACCCCTTTAAGAAATAAATATCCAAATATAGCCCGAGGTTTGTCGATTGGAACAGTTTTTGTCGTTGTGATCACATTGTTTATTGGGATTTTCGTGATTTTGGTACCGTCATTGTTTAAACAATCGACTGATCTACTTACCTCATTGCCTGAGTTTATAAAAACAGCCCGCTCAACTGTCGAAGGATGGAATCAGGAATATTCATCTAATATTCCTGATGAAATACGACTGGAAATCGATCGGTTATTAGAAAACACTGGGGCAATTTTAGTTGGTGCTTTTAGAGGTTTGCTAAGTAGAACAGCAGTTGCTGCTGTTCATGCACTCACTTTGGTTGTTGGATTGATAGTGGTACCCATTTTCGTATTTTATCTTCTTAAAGACAGAGACAAGATTAGAGAATCTTTTATCGAGACTTTCCCTTCGGATACTCAAATACATGTGGTTCATGTATTGAGGATACTACACAGTGTGGTGGGAGCTTATGTCAGAGCACAAGTCACGTTGGCAGCCATAGTATGTGTATTGATTTCTATCGGGTTGACTTTAATGAGAATTGAATTTGCCATGTTACTAGGAGTGGTTGCTGGGGTTTTTGAATTGGTTCCATTGGTAGGTGCCTGGTTGGGGGCTATTCCTGCTCTTGTAGTCGTACTTTCTACTTCTCCAAATATGTTGGTTTGGGTAATCGTTTTATATGTAGCTGTACAAATTTTACAAGGTGCTGTTTTGGGTCCCCGGATTTCAGGACATGCGATGAAAGTGCATCCACTTTTGGTTTTGTTTGCTATTGTTATAGGTAGTGAGATAGGTGGTATGTGGGGTATTGTGTTGGGGCCACCAGTGTTGGCTTCAGTAAAAGAAGTAATGGTTTATTTCTCTAACCCTGAAACATATGATTTTGGACCTGAAAATTACAATGAACAGGTTCAATCAGAATCTTTTGAAGATCAATTTAATAATGGTCAAAATCAAGAGATTGAAGAATAAAAATATGCATGACCTTCGGATAAAGATAAAAAGAAAAAAAGATGCTCATCTGGGCATCTTGACTTTGTTTACTGAGGAAGGGGAAGTATCCCAAACGGATTCGGAGAAGTGGGTCTGGGACTTAGAGGATGCTCTGGAAACCTTTGAACATGACGAAACGATTTGGGTTGTGCTGGTTACTTCTGAATTAGACACATTCCTACCAGACCAGATTGTATTTGGACCACGTTCTCTCGGTGAAATTTTGGATAATATAACTAAACCAATTATCTGTTCCATTCAGAGAAATGCTTTTGATTTAGGGTTTGAATTCATGATGTCTTGCGATATTAGTGTGTGCAGAGATACCAGCCAATTCTGCATTGGCCATTTAAAGAAAGGTGATATTCCACGGGATGGAGGAACTCAAAGGTTACCTAGGATTGTAGGGCAAGGTAGAGCATTAGAATTATTATTGACAGGTCGTACGTTTGATGCGTCCGAAGCGAAGGAAATTGGACTTGTGCAATATGTATCGTGCTGCGATAGCTTGGACTTGGGAGTGGATGTTGCGCGCCGCATTATAAGCAACGCACCTATATCAGTGAAATATATAAAAGAATCTGTTAAATCTGGTTTAGATATGACTTTAAATCAAGGATTGGTTTTGGAATCAGACTTGAGTCTTATTCTGCAAAGTACGAAAGATAGGTCTGAGGGATTAGGATCGTTTTTTGATAAAAGAAAACCCAAATTTAAGGGCCAGTAAGATAGCACGAGTGTTTCTTGTCAACAGTAACGTACAAAGTATTTGACAGCGTCGCAACTATTACGTTGAATCGCCCTAACCAAGTGAATGCATTTAACGTTGCTATGCGAGATGATTTGTTCAGAGTTTTAGAATTGTATCGCGATGATCGTAATGCACATTCTGCGGTGCTTTGTGGGTCTGGTAACAAAGGATTTTGTTCAGGGGCAGACCTTTCCGAATTTGGAACAGCACCATCACAGGTAATTGCTAGATCTGTGAGATGGGAAAGAGATTTGTGGGGCTTGTTCTTAACTCTAAGAAAACCGATAGTAGCGGCATTGCACGGTTATGTGATTGGGTCCGGAGTGGAAATTGCTAGCCTATGTGATATCCGAATCGCTGCCGAAAACACTAAATTCAGGATGCCGGAATCAGGATTAGGTTTGTTACCAGCAGCTGGAGGTACACAAACGCTTCCAAGGCTGATTGGGCAAAAAAGAGCTATGGAAATGCTGCTTACGGGAGATGAAATGGATGTGAGACACGCAAAGAAATATTGCTTGATTGACAGGATTGTTCCAAACAGTGATTTGATAGATGAGTCGTTTGAAGTAGCGTCTGAACTGACCAATATACCTCCTTTCACAATCGCTTTAATCAAGGGGCTGGTTCGTGACGGGACGGATCTTCCACTTGATAAAGGTTTGTATCTTGAAAGATTGGCAGCTTTAAAACATGGGGTGAAAGGATAAGGTGATTGGCTGCCCGGCCAGGATTCGAACCTGGGTCGAAGGAGTCAAAGTCCTTAGTGCTACCACTACACCACCGGGCAAAATAAAAACGACATCTTAGTATAAAACAAAGTCATCCTTGTTATCAGTTTTATGACTGCAAGTATGACTCACAAATTGAAGCACCTCTTTCTGGTAAAAATTGTCTCGTGAATTGGGAACCACTAGTCAAAGATAATTTTTGCCAATCATTAAACCGACATATGCTGCGACTAAACCAAGAATAACACTGCCTATTATATTTATAATAGCCTTTAGATAATCCCCTGTTTCCATCATGTTCACACTTGCCAACATTAAAGTGGAGAATGTGGTAAATGACCCACAAAGTCCCACACCAATAAAAATACTGTAATTGTCGGGCCAATCAAATTTGTAAATTGCCCAACCAACTGATAGGCCCAGTATGAGCGATCCAATTATATTGACGATGAATATCCCTAACGAGGTTTCCCCTATGGCTCTCTGTATTCCCTGATCTATTCCGTATCGTAATAATGCCCCTATACTTCCGCCTATTGCTACCAGAATCAACGTCATTTTGTAGTTTTTTTCCTGTTTTTGGGTACTGGAGTTGATGAGGTTCTACCATTTCCCACTCTGTATGAAATTATAGGCACTTGTAGCTGCGGTGGCACCGTCTCCTGCAGCGGATACTAACTGTGAGGCTGAATTGGACCTTATATCGCCGGCAGCCAGAATCCCTGGTATTTCTGTTTTCATTAGAGAATCTGTTTCTATGTGTCCGCCCGTATCTGTGTTCAAAAAATCACCCAAATAGGCCGTATTGGGGTCCAAGCCGACAAAAATAAATACCCCGCTAGTCTTTTTCTCACTCGTGTTTCCAGATAACTTGTCCTTGATCAAAAGTGTGTCAACTTCTCTATCTCCCTTTATTTCTTTTATATTCACGTTATAACAAATATCAATCTTGTCATTTGAACCGACACGATCCTGTAGTATTTGCTGTCCATGTAGATCTTGATTTTTGCATAGTATGGTAACGGCGGATGCAAATTCAGTTAAAGTGATTGCTTCCTCAAGGGCTGAATCTCCGCCACCTACAACACATACATCTTGATCTAAGAAAAATGCCCCATCACAGGTTGCACAGTAAGATACACCGTGCCCCACAAACTTATCTTCTCCAGGAACATTGAGCTTTCTTAATGTAGATCCACCAGCGATTATTACGGCGTTTGCCATATATGTTTTATCCGTAGTCTCCACATTGACAAGATCAGAAAATTTTGACAACGATATTACCTCTTCTAATACGATATCAGTACCATAGGACATTGCTTGCATTTGCATATTTCCTACCAACTCAGCTCCGGATATACTTTCCGGTATGCCAGGATAGTCTTCTATTTTTTCTGCGTTTATCACCTGTCCTCCTGGCATCAATCTTTCAAATAAGACGGTTTCCAACCCCATCCTTGATGCAAATATTGCTGACGTGAGCCCGGCCGCACCACCGCCGATAATTAATAGTTGTTTTGTCTCCGTAGTCAAATCTAAATAAGCTCCTGATCTCTCACTTCTAAGAGAGATTTCTCCATGGCGGTAATTGTGTCATCAATATCTCGTTCTGAGTGTTGAGAGCTGACGATAAACCTGTTACCTGAGTGAATTCCATTATTTTGAAGCGCTAGGTTTAGCTGAGCATTTTGGTTAATATTCGAAGGAGTATTAGAGCTTGCCATGCAAACTTCCCCGTCGCATGTGTGGTCCACACCTAACCTCAGATGGATAAGTGAACTAACCCCGCTAGCACATCCGGGGATTTCAAGCTTGGTTAGTAACCCATTTAATTCCTTTTTGAGGCGAGTTCCCATTCCAGTTGCTTGTTCGTTAATAGGTTCAGATTTAAGAATTCCTAAAGCAGCAATTCCAGCGGAAGCTGATATAGGATTTGCGTTAAAGGTGCCGTTGTGGGCGATTCGACGTGATTTATTGTGATCCGGGTCGTCCGTTGTTTCTAGCATATTGATAATTTCAGATTTTCCAGTAACGGCCCCTCCAGGTAACCCACCTCCTAAAATTTTAGCAAGCGTGGTAAGGTCCGGAGTTATTCCGTAATATTCTTGGGCTCCACCCTTTGATACCCGGAATCCTGTGACTACTTCATCAAAAATTAACACAATTTCTTTTTCCAGGGTTAAGGATCTTAGATCACTCAAAAAAGATGGGGAAACCGGTTCAAGTCCCATGTGAGCACCAGTCGGTTCTATTATTATTGCTGCTATGTCAGGATCCTTTTCTAAGGCTCTTTCTACGATCCCTATATCGTTTGGCTGCAACACTATCATGGTATCTAATGTTTGCTGAGGTATACCACCAGTTCCATTATTACCTGCCACCAAATAGTCACTCCACCCATGAAAATGGTTTTGGAATTTTACTATTTTGCCTTTTCCTGTGTAGGCTCTTGCCATTCGAATCGCCATCATTGTGGCCTCAGTTCCAGAGCTATGAAACCGTACCTTTTCAGCGCACGGGATCAAATCTATAACGTGGTTGGCCCAGTTCATTTCAAGATCGGTGGATCCCCCTAGATGTGTTCCTTTACCCATTTGGTTTACGACTGCTTCTATTACTGCTGGGTGAGAGTGCCCAAGTATCAGAGATCCGTGCCCACTCCAATAATCTATTATTTTGTTACCGTCAACGTCATATTTGTGAGATCCCTCAGCGTGAGTGTAATACAGTTGGAACGGGTGTTGTCTCCGAGATTCATGAGTTACCCCATCAGGAAAGATATCTGATGCCCTCTGGTGCCTTGTAGCGGACCCTGGGTGCATGTCTATAAATCTCTTTTCTATCTGAGTTATCATATATCACCTCATACTATTGCTATGACGATTCTGCGTCTTCATAGCTAAGTGTATTATATTTTGGGTTCGAT
>CAZUHE010000016.1:15561-17834 GCA_964620395.1 uncultured Dehalococcoidia bacterium | reverse complement strand
GGAAGATTAATTGAACTTCTGCAGTTATTGGTCTCTACCCGTGAGTATCAATTTGCCTGAACTCTTTAAACAATATGATTTGAGTCTAGTGAAGTAGCCTGGGAAAGTGTAAATATGACAGATTCCAAAAAAGATCCGGTTATCGTTGTACTTCAGCTTACCGGCGGCAATGATTATATGAATACCGTTGTCCCGCACTCAAACTCACAATACTGGGATTATCGTCCAAACGTAAATGTTAAAGAAGACGAAGTAATACGGCTCAATGACCAAGTCGGGTTGCATCCATCAATGGGGCCGATTGCAGAAATGTATAGGAAAGGCAATGTGGCTATTATCCACGGGGTAGGATATGAAAATTCACCTCGTTCGCACTTTCGATCAATGGATATATGGCATACCTGTGAGCCGGAAACTTTAGGCACTGAAGGATGGTTAGGCAGGGCTGTGAGTCAAATAGATCCCATGAAGGAAAATGTTGTTACGGCAGTTAGTATGGGGCCAGCTCTCTTCAGAGCGTTGGCGGTACCTGGAGTGCCAGTAGCAACTGTTGATGATTTGGAAAACTATGGTTTACTAACTGATGTGTCTCCCGAGAAAAAAAGGGATCGCATGTTGGATCGATACAAAAGGATTTACTCTCCTGTGATTGGCTCTGGCCCAGTTATGGATTTCTTGGGTCAGACAGGGCTTGATGCCCTAAAAGGTGCAGATGTATTGAACGTAGCCCCTCAGTTGTACTCATCTACGTTAGAGTATGGAAACAATGCCATTTCTAAAAAATTGAGAAGTATTGCTCAAATTCATCTTGCGCAAGTGGGAACACGGGTTTTTTATTGCGATCTTGGGAGTTTTGACACTCACGCCGATCAATTGGCAACTCATGATAATCTCTGGTCTGCCGCATCTACAGCCATCAGAGACTTTTTTGATGATCTTGAAGAACATCAGGCTGCTGACAATGTGGTAATGTTTCTATTCTCCGAGTTTGGCCGCAGGGTTTACGATAATGGTGCAGGCACAGATCATGGTGCAGGGGGCGTTTGTCTGGCCATTGGAAGTGGGGTAAGAGGTGGTGAATACGGTGAATACCCGTCTATGAAAGAATCAGATCTTGACCAAGGTGATCTTGTGCCTACTATAGATTTCCGTGGAGTTTACAGTACGTTGATTGAAGACTGGATGAAACTGGATCCCTTTTCTGTAGTGGGCGGAACCTTCGAGAAACCCTCTTTCATATAATATCGGACGTAAAAATTGGTACACGACTAACAAAATGCTGACAATCTCTGTGAAAGGAAGAGTTTTAGACTATTCGAGAGTGGTTGGGGGTAGAGCCTTTAGAGGTATCACCTATGCGACTCTTGGGGACGGAAATGATGTCTTCATAATAACTCGAGACACTTATGGCTCTGAAATATTGAAGACTACCATTGGGCTTGAAATAGATGATGAAGAAGAAATTCTTTCATTTAGTAAAATAAACAAAGGGATTTTTGATCACTCATGGCCCACTTGCGCAGCATTCAATAACGGAAAATTGTACGTAACGGATGAATTAAAAAATTGCGTTACTGTATTTAATACAGAAGGCCAGTTCATTAAAGAATTTGGCAGTCTGGGGAACAATACAGGTTCATTTGATCGGCCTTCTGGTATAGCGATAGATTCTGATAATAATATTTTTGTGTCCGATACTTTGAACCACAGAATCCAAAAATTCTCCTATGATGGTGAGTTCATTCTCCAGTTTGGTTCACATGGGCCGAAAGAAAGTCAACTGGATTCACCGTGGGGAATGTCACTAGATAGATCAGGAGATTTACTGGTAGTAGATCATCTCAACAACCGTGTCCAAAAATTCTCTTCAGATGGTGAGTATAGGGATACTTTTGGAAACAAAGGTACGAAAGCCGAAATACTTGATCATCCCACGGATATTGCTGTGGATATGGATGGTGACATATATGTTTCTGACTGGGCTAATGACCGAATTCAAATATTTGACGAAAATGGAACTCATATAACTGCTGTATTTGGTGCTGCAATTGAGTTGTCAAAGTGGCAACGCCAATATGTGGGTGGTAATCCCGACGTATACAAAGCTAGGCGAAGGGTTGCTACACTGGAGCCCGAAAAGCACTTCGCTTTACCTGTAGGAGTGACATATGATGTTGAGAAATCCAGGTTGCTCGTTGTAGATTCACAGCGATGGAGAATTCAAATATTTAATAAGCTTACAAATTATTCGGATCCTCAGTTTAATATTTAGC
>CAZUHE010000016.1:9954-15461 GCA_964620395.1 uncultured Dehalococcoidia bacterium | reverse complement strand
AATATTTAATAAGCTTACAAATTATTCGGATCCTCAGTTTAATATTTAGCGGGATTGACTGATCCTCACCGTCGCTATTAATGCTGTTTGTAGTTAATTTGATTGGTACGGGTCACTTTCAGGAATCTGATTTAATCTTTGGGAAGTTATGATCTTATACTTGAGTAATTCAGTTGCAATATACCTTAAATTGTTGTTTTGATTAAAAAGGCATACCAGGAGTTAATAAAAAAATGGAATCTCATATAGATTGGCTTGGATGTGCTACATTCAGGTTAAAAATCGCTGGTTTAACCTTATTTCTTGATACTTATATGAATCGAGTACCAAGTGCCCCGAAAGTGGGCCTGTCAGCTGAAAATGTCACAGAAGCCGATTTTATTCTGATTGGACATAGCCATTTCGACCATATAGCTGGTGCTGAAATAATTGCCTTAAACACTGGGGCAACCGTTATAGGTTCTACAGAAACAGCAAACGTTTTAAAGGATGCGGGTATAGATTCAAAAAAATTAAGAATAGCCCAAGGTGGAGAAAGATATAGGCTAAACGATTCGGTCTCAGTAAAAGTTTTTCCAAGCCTGCATTCATGCATATGGATACCTAAAACTTTTGACGCTGGTACTAGCGAACCTCAAACAGGCAATTTGTATGTCACTGAAGATGAAAGATGGTGCTGTAGACCGCCCGCAAGCTTTCCTGACGGTACAGACTCTCAATTAATAGCCGACATTAAAGAACATAGGGAAAATACTCTTGGGTCTAATCAAATTGGTGGCGCTTTATGTTATTTAATTGAAACTCCTGAAGGGTCTGTGTTTTTTCAGGACACATCGGGATGTTGGACCGGGATTATATCGGATATTCGGGCTGATGTAGCTATATTGGCAATGGCTGGGAGACCAAATATAGATGGTGAACCTATACAGGGTTCTTTGGCTGACTATATTGGGATGATGACAAGTATGCTAAAGCCTAAGTCGGTTTTTCTGGGACACCATGATGACTGGATGCCGCCCACAACAAAGGACCACTCAACTGATGCGTCTTTGGCACCCATTAGGGAACGTATTTCTCTTATAAGGCCCGGTACTGAACTTGTGACCCCTGGGTACATGGATGACACACCTCTGTTCGTATAGCCTGGATATTTTTGATATCAATTGGTTTGTAGTGAACTGATAGCAGTATCTTGATGGAAAAGTAGTGGATTCGTATAGGAGATGAAATTTTATGGTGGGTAGATATATAAAACATGGGCCTAGCAACAATCCGTACGCTTCGAAAACGAGTAGGAAAGCTCAGCCTTTTTATGGACTGCCAGAAATTGAAGGTACTGTGCTTTACAGTTTGCTGGAACAGTCTAAGAATAAAATTATAAAAGACGTGTTCATTGATACGGATACTTATAACGAGATAGATGATCAATTTGCACTGGTTCAGGCCCTTTTGGCACAGCAGCTACATTCAACCATTAATGTGGTTGCCATAAGCGCCGCACCATTTCATAACACAGTTAGAAACACGAGAGATTATGCGCATGGTATGGAACTGAGTTACCAAGAAATACAGGATATATTGGAAATCTTGGATTGTGGATGGCGTGGGCAAATTTACAGGGGTTCTACCCTGACAATGAAGCAAAATAATGGGAAGCCGGTTACTAATGAATCCTCCTTGGCTTTATGCGAATTAGTTAATAGTAATTATTCTGAAAACGATCCTTTATTTATTCTTGCGTTGGGAGCTTTGACCAACATAGCTTCAGCGATATTGATGGATCCACATATAAGATCCAAAGTAATAGTTTGCAGTTTGGGTGGTTTGGCTACAAACCTGCAGAATTTCAGTGAATTTAATTATGAGCAAGATACCTTGGCCGCCCAGATCGTGTTTGCATCTGGAGTCCCAATAGTACATTTTCCGGGATTTGCAGTTACTGACATGTTAAAAACTACAAGGTGGGAACTGGAAGCACACCTCAAAGGAAAAGGAAATATTGGGAACTTTTTGTATCAAAGATTCATGGAATTTGTTCCTGATTATCCTGGTCGAAGCAAAACAATATGGGATCTTGCGCCAGGGGCATGGGTAATTAATCCTGATTGGTTTGTTAGCGAAGTAGTGCATTCCCCCATTTTGAACAGCAATGGTACCTGGACGACGTATTCTGAGAATCATCCAATGAGGTCAATTAAATGGATAGATAGAGATCCTGTTTTCCAACATTTTTTCAGTTTGCTGGATGACTATGGTTTAAGTTCGGAGTCATAGTCGATTTGAGATGGGTGATTTAAATGGATAACTTGACAATAAGGGATGGGAAAATATCGGACGTGAACATTATTGTTCGGTTTCAAAAAGATATGGCAATGGAAACCGAAAACAAAGTATTGATTGATGACGATATTAATAAAGGAGTGATGTCGGTTTTTAATGAAGACAATAAAGGGTTTTATCTTGTAGCTCAATCGGGTCGTGAAGTGGTGGGGAGTTTGTTAGTCACCTATGAGTGGAGTGATTGGAGAAATAGTTGGTTTTGGTGGATTCAAAGTGTATATGTTGCAAAAACTTGGCGCCGCAAAGGCATTTACCGATATCTCAACGATGAAGTTATAAAGAGATGCCGGGCAACGAATGATGTGTGTGGAATACGGCTTTACGTGGAGAAAAACAATACGATAGCCCAAAATGTTTATCAAAATCTTGGTATGAAGGAAACGGACTATTTACTTTACGAATTTGATCTCTAGATCTCTTTTCGATAATACAATTGATACTATCAGGTAATTTTAGAAACAGAAAAACTCATCTCTTTGATAAGATTCCTCCATGAAACAAAGAGTTTGTGAAGTCTGTCAGATATCTCCCAGCCCAAAAGCCCCATTGTTTCGTATTTTAGAAGAAGGTTGGCTATGTCGATTACATGGCATGGAACTACTTGATGAACGGGAAAACAAACTCACCTATTCGCCAAATCTGAACACTTCGATTACCGAGCAAAGAATGCTTGATGAAACCAGAGTATGGAAGGCTAAATTGAAAGGTGGGTCTGATTTACGTAAACCTTGAACCAAATTTGAGGATTCTGAAAATTTCCGCTTTGTGGGTAGGCTCCCCTGCCTGGTTCATATTTGGACTAATACTGGTGGCTTTCACGCTTATTAATTGTACAAATAATGGTATTTCTAAAATCACTGATAAGCAGACTAATCAAAAAAGCGCAGATGATGCAATTATCTTATCCGATTCTCCTATGACTAAAACTGATGGGCCTTTTCAAATCTCCGATGTTGCCACTAACAGAACCCATATCACAGCCACCCCGGGTGTTTCAGAGAAAATGATTCCTAATAAGGATTCTTTTGAAAACTATGTTCAGAAAGGTTTGGGTTTTTTTACTGAAAAATCGTATACACAGTCTGTTGATATGTTTACAAAGGCGATTGAGTTAAATTCTTCAAGTGGCGTAGTTTTTTTTCATAGAGGTAATGCGTATTTGCATCTACGTCAGTATGAAAAAGCTATATTTGATTTTGATTTGGCCCTTCAGTTTGACCCAAAGGTTAGTTTGATTTACAACGGTCGAGGGAGATCATATTCAGGTAAAGGTGATCATAAATCAGCAATAGATGATTTTAACTCTGCCATTGAGTTGGATCCCAGTGACCCTGTACCTTTTTATAATCGGGGGTCTTCCTACCAATTATTGGGCCGACGTGAAAAGGCGATAATGGATTTCAGTCGAGTGATTGACCTTGATCCGGCCTTCATTTATGCCTATTACAATCGTGGTTGGGCTTATAAAGAACTGGGCAAACAGGACCTTGCTACCTTGGATTTTGATATGTCATGTAAGCTTGGTGGGTTAATGTGCTAACGGATAAGAAGGAAACCTGGCGTTGATCTATGTCGCATGATAAACATTGACATAGATCGTATCAACTTATATCATATGTTTAGTTAATAGAAATTAAATATAGGAGAGTTGATATGTTACAACGTATGAGTCCTCGTTCATTGGCTGGCAATATGGACGTACATTTATACGATATTGTTGAGTCCCTGTTTCCTACTCAGAGTATGCGCAATAGAGTATACAGGGGCGCTAGTATCGAAAGTATGCCAGTAGATGTTTTTGATAAAGATGGTGAAATTGTAGTGTTAGTAGACATCCCGGGTAAGGATGAAAAATCGCTTCGTATTGAACTCGACGGTATGAAATTAACGGTCGAATCGACTGCTTCTCGGGATCATGGTCAAGATGACGGATGGTTGATCAGAGAACGCCCATCAGGGGTTTTTAAAAGATCAATAAAATTGCCCGTTTCAGTTGATTCTAATAAGGTTAGTTCGACCTATATAAATGGGGTTTTGGAAATTGTTCTCCCTAAGCAAGACCAGTTTCGAGTTAAGGAAATACCCATAAATTAAGGAATTCTAACGGCGTAAGGTTCTGTCTATTTCACTTTTAACGAAAATGTTGTGGATTGTGACACATTAAGAGTCAAGAATTTAACATAAAGTTTGTTGAATCAGCAAAAGATTTGGCTGAGATCTTCTTAGTTAGACGTGAAGTCTTTGTTGAAGAGCAAAAGGTGGTTTTGTCGGAAGAGTTCGATCATTTTGACACGTTGGACGCCATGAATTCAGGCACTGTTATACACCTTATAGCTCGGCTGAAGAGCCATACCGTTGGAACGGGTAGATTGATATTGACCAAAGATTCTTTTCCAGACAACCATGTCGCTAAAATAGGAAGAATTGCAGTTAGAAAAGAATTACGTCGAAGAGGTATAGGATTAGCATTAATGAGTAAATTTCACGAAATAGCTTGTGACATGGGTTTCGATGGAATTGTTCTTTCAGCACAACTCCAGGCTGAAAATTTTTATCGAACATTGGGGTACAGGAAACAGGGTCGTCCATACAATGAGGTAGGCATTGCTCATCAAGACATGTTTTATAAGTTTCCAAAAATCTGACGTTATTTATCTAAAAAGTAGATATTAACTAGCGTTGGAATTTATCCGAGTACTCTGTGCTTAACATGCCCATAACTATGGAATCATGGCGTGTGCCTTCATGGGGCCTACTTTTTCTGAAAGAACCCTCATGTACAAAACCAAGATTTTCAAATACGTGTATGGCTCTAGTATTGTATTCGGGGATGTCAGCCCATACTCTGAATAAACCAACAGTTTCAAAACAAATCTTCATTGTTTCCTGCAACGCTTGACTACCGTATCCGTGATCCCACCATTCTTTTTTGCCAATCAATATAGATATCTGCCCATCCCCTAGGCTTTCCTCCACCGCTACGTGCGATTCTCCTACGTGGAGTCCTTCGTCGTTGTAGATAGATAACATGATATGTTCCGGATCCTGAAATATAATATTCCAATCTTCATCTGACTTTTCTAGTGCTTCCTCAGGATGGTACCCTAGATGCGCAGGATCCCCATACGTATACCTTCCGAACCAACTTTCTACAACATCATCATCAC
>CAZUHE010000016.1:0-9854 GCA_964620395.1 uncultured Dehalococcoidia bacterium | reverse complement strand
AGTACCTAGGGTATGATTGGAGATCAAAACTTAAAATTGATTTAGAATTTAAACAAGCCACTTAAATTAGGAATATAGATGCTGGACAGACTTACTACAATCGAAGAGAGATATGACGAATTGGATCAATTGCTAACACGTCCGGAAGTTGCCTCCGATTATTCCGTTGCACAGAAATACGCGAAGGAACAATCTTCCCTTAAGGAAATCGTAGATCTAACCAGAAAATATCGTTCATTGATCGAACAGTTGGCGGAAGTTAAAGAGATGATCCAGTCGGAGGCGGACCCTGATGTCATAACTATGGTAAAGGAAGAGCAAGATTCTCTAGAAGATGTAAAAAACATAGTTGAAAACCAAATTCGCCTAGCATTGGTCCCAAAGGACCCTAATGATCAAAAAAACGTGATAATGGAAATACGAGCAGGTACAGGAGGAGACGAGGCAGGTCTTTTTGCCTCGGATCTTTACAGGATGTATTCTCGACTTGCCCAGAGACTTAAATGGAAAGTTGAAGTTATAGACTCAAGTTCTACGGGTATAGGTGGCATAAAAGAAATCACTTTTCAGGTTAACGGAAATCAAGCCTACAGCAAGCTCAAGCATGA
This sequence comes from uncultured Dehalococcoidia bacterium, assembly GCA_964620395.1. Taxonomy (GTDB): domain Bacteria; phylum Chloroflexota; class Dehalococcoidia; order Lucifugimonadales; family UBA826; genus CAZUHE01. Next base: position 9,246 of record CAZUHE010000016.1, on the reverse strand, counting down.
AAGTGGAGTGCACAGAGTTCAGCGTGTGCCTTCTACTGAGTCAAGTGGTCGTATTCACACTTCTGCCGCTACTGTTGCTGTGCTTCCAGAAGCGGAGGAAGTCGATGTGGAAATAAACACCGAAGATCTCCAAATTGATATTTATCATGCTAGCGGCCATGGAGGCCAAAATGTTCAGAAAGTTGCAACTGCAGTGCGAATCACTCACGTACCGACCGGTGTTGTGACTACTTGTCAAGATGAAAGATCCCAATACAAAAATAAGGAAAAGGCACTTTCCGTTCTTAGGGCTCGCCTTTTAGCCGCAGAGATAGAAAAACAAACAAAGGAAATTACAGACGCGAGGAGATCTCAAGTGGGTTCGGGCGACCGTTCAGAAAGGATTAGAACATATAATTTCCCTCAAGGTCGAGTTACTGATCATCGTATATCTCTCACCAGTTTTACTTTGGATCAGTTTATGGATGGGGATATCATGGAGTTTGTTGAAGCATTGCTTCATGAAGAACAGAGCCTGAAATTAAGAAATGCACAGGGATGAATATTGCTGAAATTGTAGCGGATTCTGGCGAAAAACTCAGAGCTTTCGGTATTTGTGATGCTGGCCTGGAAGCGGAAGTACTTGTAAGAATGGTGATGGGTCTTGATAAAGCGGACTTTATCAGAGATCTTAGGGAAGATGTTTCTCTCGCTCAACAACAAAAAATATGTAGATTCATAGAAAGGCGGCAACAGAAGGAACCTCTGGCCTACATTACCGGAAGAAAAGAATTTTTTGGTTTGGATTTTGTGGTTAATCAACATGTTTTGGTACCACGCACAGAAACTGAATTAATTGTTGAAAAAGTGATTAACTACTTTAACGAATGTCAGAGTTCAACATTGAAAATTGTGGATATTGGTACTGGGTCTGGAGTTATTGGCGTGTCTTTGTCTCATAATCTCTCATTTTGTGATGTGCTCTGTACTGATATAAGCCCGGAAGCCTTACTGGTGGCGCAAAAAAACGCAGAAATTCACAATGTAGATAAGGTAACTTTTTTGGAAGGAGATCTTCTGTCTCCTGTACATGAGAAGCAAGATGTTATTTTATCTAACCCTCCGTATATTCCTAGCGATAGGATAAGTCATTTGCAGGAGGAAGTTCAAAGAGAACCAATAATTGCACTTGATGGCGGCGATGATGGTTTTAAGATCATAGAAAGATTGCTTCTGCAATCTTCAAAAAAGTTAAATAATCCTGGCCTTATCCTGATCGAGATTGATATAACCCAAGTTAGAAGAAGTGTGTTGGAGGCGTCTAAATACTTCCCAGACAATAGTATTTCGATTCTGAAGGATTGCTTTGATAACGATAGATTTTTGAAGATTGAACTTTTCTAATCTTCTTTTGGCAGCCTTATCCTAGGCCGAGTTGATAGTGCTTCCCTTCAGTTTTGATAGACGGGGCGACGACAACTTCGGCTTGATGCATTTCTTTTATGTTCAGAGCTCCCACCATTCCCATGCATGCTTTTAATGCTCCGATAAGGTTTTGAGTCCCGTCTGAAACGTTTGAAGGTCCGAAGAAGAGTTGCTCTAGTGATCCTTTTGTTCCAACTTGAACTCTTGTGCCTCTTGGCAATGCTGGATGGGGAGATGCCATGCCCCAGTTAAAGCCCTTGGCTGGCGCCTCGGTTGATTGGGCTAGTGGTGTACCTATCATTACCGCATCAGCACCGCTAGCGATAGCTTTACACAATTCGCCTCCGGTTCTTATGCCTCCATCTGTGATTATTGGAACATAACGACCCGTTTCGTTGAAATAATCGTCCCGTGCGGTAGCGCAATCCATGGTTGCAGTTACTTGAGGAACGCCTACTCCTGTGACTTCCCGTGTTGTGCAAGCAGCTCCTGGTCCTACGCCAACCAATAACCCGTGTATACCGGTTCCCATAATTTCCTTTGCCACGTCATATCCAACACAATTTCCTACCAATACAGGTACGCTAACTAGCTCAAGTAGCTCAGGGAATTGCAGGCCTTTTTCACTTCTTGAAGAATGTCTTGCTGTTGTGACCGTGGACTGTACAACAATCATGTCAGCCCCAGCATCCACAGCTATAGGAGCTAACTTTTTGGTCAAAGCCGGGGTGACGGATACAGCGCATGTTGATCCAGTGGATTTGATTTCTTTAACACGTTTAGCAAGGAGATGCTCTTTTATCGGAGCAGAATAAACCTCTTGCATTACGGATGTTACATTTTCTTTTGTGGATTCAGATATTTTTTCCAGAACAGACTGAGGTTCGTCGTATCTGGTTTGAATCCCTTCAAGATTCATTACACTCAGAGCCCCTTGTTTGTGCATTGCGCCAGCAAAAGATGGATTAGCTACTGCATCCATTGCTGATCCCAATATTGGTATGTCGATTTCCACTCCCTCAAGTTTAAAGCTTGTATCAACCATATCTGGATTGACAGTGAGGGCTCCGGGAGAAATGGCCACTTCGTCAAATCCGTAAGTCCTTCTTAGTTCTCTGGGCTTGGCCATTGATTGCACCTCCAGTGCATTAAATTTCGTGTTCTAGTTATTTTAGCTACGGAAAGCCGTGATACAGAAATAGCCAAGGTCAATGGGTTATTTTTGATTGGCAATCCAAGCACCTTTTTAATTCATGTACTTAAATCAAAAAACCGTGACGTCACAATTTCAACCTAGTATCGTTAAAATGAGAAATTACCATCACGGTTTTCAAATTAATGTTTACTGAACCCTTAAAAGCGTTAAGATAAATTGATGATAATGGGCGTTCTACTTAGGTGTCAATGTTGGGAAGTAACATAGTCTCATCTCGCTGTGTTGACGGTGTCTTTGGAGAGTTTAAATGGAGAATTCTATAAAGAAATATGCTACGTCATTGGGATTTGACTTGGTAGGGATCACGGATGCGGAACCTTTTCTTGAAGATGAAGCTATTGCACTGGAGCGTATCCGTAGCGGTTACATGGACGGGTTGCCGTGGTATACGGAGGAAAGGGTTAAAAAGATGAATCGACCTACGGAACTTCTTCCTGGGGCGAGATCCGTAATTTCCGTGGCTACGAGTTATAACGTAGACGAATCAGATGAAATAGGCTCTCTAAAAGGGAAAGTGTCTCGTTACGCTTGGGGTGATGATTATCACGAGGTGTTGAAAAATAAATTACGCGAGTTTTGTTCAGGATTGGATGATATTGCAGGGTTTCCGGTAAAGACCCGTATTTTCGTTGACGATGGTCCCATGAATGACAGGGCAGCTGCTTTTAGATCCGGAGTTGGTTGGTTTGGGAAGAACACAAATATATTGACTCCCAGCCACGGATCTTGGGTCTTTCTCGGCCAGGTTATAACAGACCTATTGCTTAAGAAAGATACCCCCCTAAAGAAGACATGCGGAAATTGTGTGAGATGCATAGACGATTGTCCAACTGGAGCCATAGTTTCTCCATATACCATAGACAATGAACGTTGTATTTCTTACCTAACTATTGAACTTCGAGGCCCTATCCCTGTGTCTTTAAGGCCTCTTATGGGTGACTGGGTGTTTGGTTGTGATATATGCCAGGACGTCTGCCCTGTTAATTTGAAAGCCAAGAAAGGTAATATGAGTTCCTTCAAAAAAAAGTCAGGATTTTCAGCGCCTGAGCTTATTCCACTATTAAAAATGGACCAGAAAAGTTTCAGTGAAACTTTTCGGAATAGCCCTGTAAAAAGGGCCAAAAGAGTTGGGTTGCAGAGAAATGCTTGTGTGGCACTTGGTAATAATAAGGATCCGAGGGCGATACCGGCACTTGAAGAAGCTTTGAGTGAGGCCGAAGTTTTAGTTCGAATGCACGCTGCTTGGGCTCTTGGGCAAATAGGCGGAAAAAAATCCTTAATTTCCTTGACGAAAGCCTTGGGAGAGGAATCCGATAAAGATGTTTTGAATGAGATAAATTCAGCGATCGAAAATTGTGCAGAAGACATCAGCCAGCGGGAAGCTGACTGAAATGAGCGGAAGAATTTTTCTAATTAATGTTGGTACTAATGCTTCTCACGGATTTTGCTCGCCAATATTTGAGGACAGAACATTTGAATTCTTGCCAATTCCAGAAGACAGGCGCTTACCGGAGACTTTAGGAATCAGATATCGTCAACTAAGATCCTTCTATGACCCACAACAGGACATTTTGAAGTATGTTCCTGAAAACCGAAAAGATTGTACCTCGCATAATGACCCAGAGTTCGACACTTTTACCTACGGTGATAATTGTGATTTCAATTCACGGGCGATGTCTCTGCGTAATGTTTCAAGGGGGGATTATCTTCTTTTTATATCAAGAATGGAACTTTGGAAAGAAGGGTCAGCAACAGGAGAGTACGGTTTCTATTTCCCGGGCTTTATCCATGTAGATGAAATAATAACTTCTGTAAGGCATTCCCCTGAAAGACAAGTACGGGAACGTTTCTCTGTCAACGCTCACGTGAGAAGGGGTGATTCAGATTCCGCTTTATGGGACAGTTTTTGGCTTTTCGGGGGCTCTTCTTGGTCTCAGAGGTTTTACAGGGCAGTACCAGTGACGAAACAGTTGTGTCAGGATGTGTTTAGAACAGCTAATGGGTCTGAGTGGAAATGGAAGCTCGATAGGACTGATCTCCAGACCATAGGTTCATATACGAGAAGTTGCCGATGTGTTTTAGATCCGGACATTCAATCAGATCAAAATAGGATAAGTGTTCTATGGAGTTGGATAGAAAACCATTCATAATGTGCGATTTGGGTTTTTTTACTTAGTGATTTCCCGGTTTGTAGCCACTACCGTCTATTTGATCACCGTGATTTGGGAGGATGTTACACTGCGTAACATGTCTTTGAATGATCTTAAGTATCATGTTTTTCTTAATCATGATGCTGCAAAATGTGCCAAGTTTAAATATTTCATTTTTTTGCCCAAAGTAAATTGGTATGTAGGATTAAATATATGAGAAAAATTCGTATATTTTATGGGTGGTGGATTTGTTTGGGTGGGGCGTTAGTCATGGGAATGTCTGCGGGAATCAATTTTCACGGGTTTGGAAACTTTATTATTCCACTTAGCCGAGAGTTTGGCTGGAGTCGAACTGTTGTGTCAGCAATTTTTTCTGTTGCGCGTCTTGAATCCGGATTTATCGGCCCTGTTGAGGGTTGGGCTGTCGATAAAATAGGGCCACGTAAATTGATGTTAATCGGTATCCCATTGATGGGTTTAGGATTTGTGAGTCTTTACTGGGTTAATGGATTGACTACGTTTCTTATTGCTTATGTTTTGGGAGTTACCTTGGGTAACAGTTTGGGTATGCACACTCCTGTTTCCGCTGCGGTAGCTAATTGGTTTAACAAAAGGAGGGGATTGGCTTTTGGAATAATGTGGTCTGGAGTGGGGATCGGAGGTGTATTTGTTCCACTACTTGGATGGGCTGTTTCGGAATTTGGTTGGCGGCAGGCTGCCCTCTTTACTGGAATATTTGTTGTGGTTGCGGGTCTACCTGTTGCGGCTATTGTTCGTCATCGGCCAGAACAATACGGATTGCTTCCTGATGGCGTTACTCCAGCTGAAGGTGACACTGATAAGGATGGGAAAGGCTTAAAAATTGATTTTTCTAAGGATTACACGGCTAGACAAGCTCTGCGAACATCAAGCTTTTGGTTTTTGTCCTTGTCGATTGCAGCCCGTTCCCTTGTATCTGGTGGAGTAGGTCTTCATTTGGTGCCATATTTTATTGGATTAGGGTCGAGTCCGGTACAAGCCGCCACCTATGCGGGTTCAGTTGGGATAATGAGTATCCCGGGCAGATTTGGGTTGAGCTATCTTGGGGATTTTTTGAACCGACGATACACTATGGCGGCGTGCCTTTTTCTGATGACCGTATCGATACTAATGCTAGCAGGGGCGGAATCAATAAAGGATGCTGTACCAGCGATGATTGTTTATTCCATCGCTCAGGGAGGTATATCAGTTATTCCGCAGGCACTTATCGCAGATTATTTTGGTAGAAGAGCCTTTGCAACAATTACCGGGTTCAGAAGCATGATTCAAATGTCTGGGATTATTATTGGGCCGGTGGTATCGGGATATATGTATGATAAAAACGGAACCTATGAAGCTGCGTTTATAGGTTTTGCGGGTGCTGCCGTAGTGTCCCTTGTTTTAGTTTTGATGGCTTTTCCACCTAAAACTTTGCAAAGATAATTTGTTTTGGCAAATGACTCATTTAAAATCAATATCCTTAAGTGTTGCGGTTTAAAATAATATTTTCTGTTGTACTTTTCGGCAAATGTTAAATGGATGTGCTAATCTTCCACTGCTGATGTATGGTTTTTATTTAATATTGGGGGAGCTCAGAAAGACTGGGCTGAGAGGGCAGATCAATAACTGTCGACCCCTAGATACCTGATCTGGGTAATGCCAGCGTAGGGAATTCGAGCGATATTCGCATCACTTTCCCTTAAGTTGGCACATGATGCCGTTGTAAGGGGTGAATTGTTGTCACAGAGTGGGAAAAGCCCATTAATTAAAAAATTCGTTGAAGTCGAAAATCTTAGCCGTGCCGTAGGTCAAGGAGAAGATGGCCTGAAGATATTGTACGATGTGAATTTTTATGCGAATCAAGGTGAAATAATTTCAATAGTAGGCCCCAGTGGATGCGGTAAAAGCACTTTTTTGAACATACTCGCTGGATTAGATCAACCAGACAGCGGAATAGTTTCCATATCGGGGATACAGTCCGGTGATTTATTGGGAAATGTGGGGTACATGCAACAAAAAGATCTTTTGTTGCCGTGGAGAAATGTACTTGGCAATGTGATTCTTGGGTTGGAAGTTCAGGGTGTACCAAAAAAAGAAGCCCAAATACGAGCTGAAGAATTTATGGGAGATTTTGGCCTTTCTGGGTTCGAAAACAACTACCCTAATTCGCTTTCAGGTGGAATGAAGCAACGAGCTGCATTCTTGAGGACGATGTTGACCGACAAGACTGTCTTCTTGCTTGATGAACCTTTTAGTTCCCTTGATGCATTGAATAGGGCCTCGTTACAACAATGGTTATTGAATCTCTTGTCAGGTTTTACGGATAAGACGATAGTGATGGTCACCCACGATGTGGAAGAGGCCCTATTATTGTCAGACAGGGTATATGTTATGACCTCCCGCCCGGGAACAATGCAAAAGGTGGTAGAAAGCCCTTTCCAAAAACCAAGAAATAGAAACATAGTCAATACCGCAGATTTCATTCGGTTGAAATCAGATATCCTCTCCTCTTTGCTGGAGGACGTTTCTTATGGGTAAGGTATGGCATTTAATTTTTAAATGGATTCCTTCAGTTTCAATTGTTATGTTTTTGTTTTTTGCTTGGGAGGTTGGCGTGAAGGTTTGGGAAGTGCCAGATTGGTTGTTGCCAGCACCTTCTTCTGTTGCCTACGTACTTTATGACCGAGCTGAATTGCTTGCGGGACACACTTTGGTGACTTTGGAAGAGGTTGTTATAGGATTTCTAATAGCATTGTGTTTTGGGTTTTTGCTTGCTTCTTGCATTGTGTTATCAAATACGATGGAAAAAACTCTTTACCCCATTGTTATTGCTTCACAAACGGTTCCGATTATCGTTATCGCTCCCATGTTGCTGGTATGGATTGGGTATGGGCTAGCTCCAAAGGTGATAGTGGTCGCATTGATAAGCTTTTTCCCTGTGGTTGTGAACACGGTTGATGGTATGAAATCAGTTGATTCGGACCTACTTAGGTTGTTAAGGACAATGGGGGCAGGTAAATGGTCTATTTACTCAAAGATTCAGTTGCCAACGTCGATGCCTTATTTGTTTTCTGGGCTTCGAGTTGCTATAGCTGTGAGTGTCATAGGGGCGGTCATAGGTGAATGGGTAGGTTCCAGTGAAGGATTGGGATATTTGATGATTCGCTCCAAACCGCAGTTTCAGACGGAACTTGTGTTTGCTTCTATAGGTATATTGTCAACAATGGGTGTTGCTTTGTTTGCCTTAGTAGTGGTTTTGGAAAAGTTATTACTGCCGTGGTGCCGTAGTGAAAAATACTAAATAATTAATGTTAAGGGGGAATTGTCTATGAAAAATTTGAGGAATATTTTGGTACCTATCATTGCTTTGACACTTTTGATTGTCTCTTCAGCATCATGCTCTTCAGAAAAAACAGTTGATGAAGTTAAAATTGCTTTAGATTGGTTCCCGAATGCTAATCACATTGGTTTGTACATCGCGGAAGAAAAAGGCTATTTTGCCTCGGAGAATCTGAAAGTTGAAATACATACCCCTTCAGATCCTTCAACGGTTTTACAAACTGTGGCTTCAGGTGCGGATGATTTTGGCATGAATTATCAGCCTGATGTGTTGATCGCAAGAGGAGAAGGAGTTCCAGTGATTTCCGTATTGGGAATGGTTCAACATCCCCTTAACTCTATGATGGTTTTAAAATCATCAGGTTTTAAAACTCCAAGGGATCTAAAAGACAAAAAAGTTGGTTATCCTGGGATACCGTGGAATGAGGATGCTTTGTCGTCAATGCTGCAAGCTGATGGACTAAGAGGGTTGGAGGATGTGGAGTTAGTCAACGTTGGCTGGGAGCTTGGTTCATCTCTAATGTCGCAAAAAGTTGACGCGATAATAGGTGCTTATTTCACTCACGAGAGTATAAGTCTTGAAAATGAAGGCCATCCCGTTGATGTGTTTCGAATGGAAAATTGGGGCGTACCCGATTATTATGAACTGGTGTTAGTAACCAGTGAAGAGTATATGGCGGAAAACTCTGAAATTGTGGAGAGGTTTGTTCGAGCTGTTAGCAAAGGGTATAGGGAAGCAATAATGGATCCCCAGGCGGGAGTTGATGTTCTAAAGAAGTACTCTCCCGAAATTGACGAAAATATTGATAGACCTGGTGCCGCGTTGCTAAAGGAACTTTGGCAAGATGAGAGTGGGGCTTTTGGAAGACAAACATTAAAAAAATGGAAAAGTTTTGCTGATTGGATGCAAAATAAAGAATTGTTACCTAAATCTGTTAAACCTGAAGATGCTTTCACAGATAAATATTCACTGAAAGAATAAATGGGACGGAGAGTATAAAAAAGATGTCAGATCTAACTTCAATACCAAAAGTACTCACGATAGCTGGGTCTGATTCAGGTGCCGGAGCAGGGATTCAGGCTGATTTAAAAACTTTTGGGGCGAATGGGGTTTATGGA
>CAZUHE010000015.1:17035-18446 GCA_964620395.1 uncultured Dehalococcoidia bacterium | reverse complement strand
CTTCCCCAATATCCACCGAACTATAACTATAAGGAGTAATTACTTTATGAGAAGATCTATTTAATCTGCCCCAGGATTCTATTGTGTCCATGTTATTACCACGTTTTAAAATATAAGCTATCAGGCAACCGTTATTTAAACTATAACGACAGGATAACAACAAATTTCATTACTTGGTTTCAGATCAAGAATTCTTCAGCTATGCCATTACAGCAAAATAAGTATCCTTCAAATGACACGCAGCTCCAATAAGCGAGCTATCGTCCCCAAGCTCAGAAAGCCTTATATCCATTTTCCCAGAAAAATGTGCCATCGCGTGTTTTGAAATATGTTCATTTATACGAGGAGCCATCTGACCGAATCCTGCACTCACGCCGCCACCGATCACAATCCGCTCAGGCGCAAACATATGCATTGCACTTGTTATACCAATAGCAAGATATTTGCCCGCCTCTTTCACTATTTCCTCACATACTGAATCCTCAGCATCGGAACCATCAAAAATGTCCTTTGTGGTGATATTTTTCTTAACAGACAAACAAGTAGCCTTACCCATTTCGACTGCTCTACGTCCTGCTCTGGCTATAGCGGGGCCAGAGGCGTAAGCCTCAAGACAGCCCCGGTTGCCACAATTACACATCAGGCCCATATGATTTACACTAATGTGACCCAGCTCGCCAGCAAATCCTGCCGTACCCTCGTAAAGTTTTCCCCCAACTATGATTCCACCTCCGACCCCTGTCGAAAGTGTGTAATAAAGCATGTTATTTACCCCAACTCCAGCTCCACATCTAGATTCTCCTAAGGCAGCCAGAGAAGCATCATTGGCCGCAATCACAGGAATATCAAATTTGTTTGTTATGAAATCTGTGACAGAAAAACCATTCCAGTTAGGTAAGTTGGGAGGATTGACTAATATTCCTGTCTCATTACTAACAGTTGGAGCAGACACACCCGCCCCTAGTATTTCTTTGAATCCTGATTCATTGGTCAGAGATTGAATCATATGCATCATATTGTCACACACGATCTTGGGGTCTGAATCAAACCCCGTTGTACTACTTTTCTTACCCAATATTTGAAATTGATCGTCCACAAGCGCAACTCTTATTTGGGTACCACCAATATCAACAGAGACAAACATACATCCGATTCCTTTTGTAATTACCGAATGGCTACATAAATATTCTTTCTATTTCCAAAAGTTTTAAAATTCCCATCATGGAGTAGGGTCATCCAGAAATGATTTAATTGCGTCGGAATCGATTAGAGGGTAAACCTCAAATTTAGCAGGTACCATTTCAGACCATTCATTTAAAATACTATGAAGTATTTCATTGGAACCCACATCGAAAATTGCCACTGCTCCCCTACCAACCCTTGCATGAAAAGATCTTGCTAGACCTTTATC
>CAZUHE010000015.1:15100-16935 GCA_964620395.1 uncultured Dehalococcoidia bacterium | reverse complement strand
TTTTTTTCTGATGCTGCTTGAGTACCTCCTCCGACACGAGGCTTTTTTTTGTAACGCCGCCAGGAATTGTTGGCGGTTTTACCAGATTCATTGTTGGATCTACCTCGTGAAATATTTGACCTTTCCGGAATTACACTGGGATTAAATCCTCCGTAATCAAACCCGTCAATTATCCTTCTGTCAATTTTGGATTTTAAAACCCTCTCGACTTTCTTGATCAATGGCTCATCGTCCCTTGTACAGAAAGTAAAAGCTTCCCCCGTGCTAGCTGCCCTCCCAGTTCTGCCAATTCTATGAATGTAAGTATCAACCGTTCCGGGCATATCAAAATTAATCACATGAGTAACTTCAGAAACATCTATTCCTCTCGAAGCAATATCTGTAGCAACTAAAATGTCATATTTTCCACTTTTGAACCCACTGATTGCCTGTTTCCTTTTGTTCTGTGACATATTTCCTTGCAGGGGAGCCACCCTGAATCCCTTCTTATCCAAGTCTTCAGCCAGAAATCTAGCCCGTCTTTTTGTCCGAGTAAATATCATCACCTGACCTGTGGCAGTAGTATTCAAAAGGGCCATGATCATATTTTTTTTCATTTTATCTGTAGTTGGATAAAGAGAATGGGTTACAGTCTTAGCAGGGGCTATTGTGCCTATTTGCACGCTTTTAGGTTTATCTAAAATTTCTGATGTGAGTTCCCGTATCTCTGAAGGCATTGTTGCTGCAAAAAACAATATTTGTTTTTTTCTAGGTAGATGAGAAAGTATTTTTCGTATGTCTGGAAGAAATCCCATATCAAACATCGTGTCAGCTTCATCAATAACCAACATTCCGATATTTGAAACATCTATTGTTTCTTCCCTAATATGATCAAGAAGCCTTCCTGGGCAGGCAACGACAATATCAATTCCCCTTGCTAACTTAGAATCTTGAGGGTTTTTGTTTACGCCACCGTACAGGGGAATCGAACTAAATTTCGTGTATTTGCTCAAAGCTTTGATGGATTCGTCTATTTGGTCAGCCAATTCTCTAGTTGGGGCTATGACCAAAGCCTCCGGTAGCCTTCCACGTATATTAGCCTGCTTTTCTCCTATATCGTTTAGTAATTTCTCAAGTATTGGTATAACAAAAGCTGCCGTTTTTCCCGTTCCTGTTTGAGCGAGTCCCAGTAAATCTTTACCTTCAAGCGCTAGAGGAATAGCACGTGACTGGATTGGGGTGGGACTTTCGTAGCCAAAATCTTCAACAGCAGACAATACCCTGGGAGACAATCCCATATTTTCAAAAACGACTTTCGAATCTTCCAAAATTTTCTTACCTTAAAACCCTTCGTTTGAATCCCTAATAGCAAATGGAAATACCTTGGGAGTCCGATTGGGGTGCCAACAAGAGAATTTCGATTATCTAGACTCAAATTATACAGTGCTTTGTTCCATTTTGGTAAAATATTGTCCACAAACCCTAACTAGTTGTTGGTAAACATTCAGTATCTATATGATACGAAGATGATGTCCTTGTAAACTTACATGTGACCCTATAGGAGTACATTATTATTTGTTTGAAGTTAACAGGTTTCAATGTAATCCAATCATCCACTTTGAATCGGGCGGCGATCTAGAGGGCAACATCAATGGCCCCTCTTTGATTAAAGTGCCCAACTGGATCCAGAATCCCCTAGGCACATATTATCTCTATTTTGCTCATCACCAAGGTACATACATTCGTTTGGCCTACTCTGATCGACTATCAGGCCCCTGGAAAATTCACGCTACAGGCACGCTTCATTTAGAGAATTCCCATTACACAAATCACATTGCTTCCCCTGACGTACACGT
>CAZUHE010000015.1:0-15000 GCA_964620395.1 uncultured Dehalococcoidia bacterium | reverse complement strand
CTAACAAAATTTGAAAAGGGGCCAACTTTATTTGACAAAAACATGCGACACTGTGCCGTGCGTCGGGATGGAACTTCCCTTCAAGTTTTCTACTCAAAAGTAGGCGACTGCCCTGAACAAATATATGTGTCCACTATAGATTTGGTAGAAGATTGGTTCAACTGGAGGGAAACAGACCCGATTATATTGATCAAACCCGAAATGGATTATGAGGGAGTTAATATCAAAAAAGTACCATCCAAGAGAGGCAAGGTTATGGAAAAAGTTCATCAGTTAAGGGATCCCGCAATATATATCGAGGGATCAACAAGTTATCTGTTGTATTCAGTAGCTGGGGAACAGGGAATAGCTATTGGCCAGATAGTGTAGAAAAAGGCAACCGAATCGTTTGTTCTTATATTGTTCATCCCACGCAGTATAGTGGATAAGCTAAGAAGCCAAACCTAAACGCAACGTTCTTACAAATTGGAGATTCCTTTCTCTCTCCATATTTCGGCAACTTGATGTGTTTCAGCCCCAACCTCATCTTGGCTTGACTCGGTATGTTGGGCCTTTACCTCCATCGTCCACGCCCCATCAAACCCAATATCATCCAAAGCTCTTCCGAAAGAATCAAAATCTATTACACCTTGTCCTGGAGGCCTATGACAATCCTTTGGCCCATCCCCATCTTGTATGTGTAATGCAAATAAACTGTCCCCAGCAATTCTCACCTGGTCTCCGACATCTAATCCTGACAACCTCGTATGGCCCACATCCATGCATAGGCCAACATATTTGGGATCAAACGGATGTATGAATGATCTTAATTCTTGCATGCTTTCTAAGGGTCTGACTATCAAACCGTGATCAGGGCTAGCATGTAAATTTTCAAGAGCAATTTTCACTCCGCATTCCATAGCGGTATCCAACAGTTGATATACAGAATCTCCTATATATTTCACCAACTCACCGTACGTAGAAGAGTCATAAGGTTCAAAATTTGGGTACGCAGACCCAGTTGGATGAACTATTACTACTTCGCCTCCCAACTCAGACAGAAATCGTATTGAAGATTGGACCTTACTGATACTTCTTTCACGAACATCCTTATCTGGACTTTCCAAATTTACCGTCGTATACGGAGCGTGAATGCTTCTTGGGAAAAGATCAATTTCTTTCAGGGTCTGTTTAAAAAACTCTATATCTGGAACTTTCGCGTCAGCCCATATAGGACCTTCTGCCAGTAATTCCGTTTCGTCAAACCCACTCTGTTTTACCTTTTTAAGAGCTTCAATGTGGTCTCCAGTAAATCCATTATCTCCGAAAAGATATACAAGTGAAGACAGGCTAAATTTTTTCATTTGTATTGCTCCTAAAAACCATTTCGTTAGAACTAAAGAGATTCGATAAAAATCAGTTCTTCCTTGAGTTCCTCTACGGAATAAAAATGCTCAAGAAGAATGGTTGCGTCCAACCGTTTTATCTCCTGGTGAAACCCGACTGGCAAAGTTCCTTTTCCCACCGATAAATGAGAATCGGATCTACCTCTCAGGTCGTAGAGATAATTATCACTCCAATGAACATGTTTTATCAGTTCGGGCCGACTTAAAAACTGATTTATTTTGATATCACGATCTTCTTCTGCAAATCGGTGAGCGTAGGTACAAACATGGCTAGAATCTAAGGACAGTGAAACATTAGACATATTCACATCAAGACACATTTGAATCCATTCATTCGGATCCATCCCAAAAGCTTCTATTTTTCCTTCCCAGTCAACCTCACTCCAATCCGTATCGTCAGATATCCCATTCGCCTCCCAATAGGAATTCAAATTTTCCAATACTACTTCTATGCCGTACGAAGAAGCATGCTGGGCAATATTACGAATAGAATCAATATGGTAATCATAACGCCCTTCCTGACCCTCATAAAACTTGTATCCAAAGTGGAGATTTAATTGGGATACATTTGGAAATTTAGAGCAGTCATCGATGTACTGATTTATCCTATGGATACTATTATTTCTGAACGTCTCATCAGTTGCAGCCACGTTAAGTCTTTGCCCTCCAACATCGATAGGAGCATGGGCACTAAATAACACTTCCGAAAAATCTTGGTAGTTTTTTATGTCATCTCTTAATGATGTCTCAGAGCGTAACTTAAATTTTTTGATTACATCCATACCTGCCTTTACGGGAATAGCAAGTGGGTACTTTGTATCCATGTAAAACCTTCAATTATCTCTGCGTTATATATCTGTCCAATCCTGATTGTATCAACAATAATGAAGTTCCATGCCTCCACGCATGGGTTTACCCGACCTTCCGTATCACATTCAAACAATGGATGGAGCATATGAAACTGAGGTAAAATATCCCTCAAAAGTCGATCAAGGGAGGATTTTATGGGCGAGACAGGAGTTTCCGCGGTATGGCATGATTCAGATCAAAGCTGGGAACTAAGAGACCTTCCCATCCCTGATTTAGAAGAGGATGGGATCCAAATCAGGGTTCGAGCCACGAGTGTTTGCGGTTCAGACCTACATGTATGGAGAGGAGACGGGTTACCAAAAGATGCGCCCCCGAGGGATCCTTTTGTGTTTGGCCACGAAATGATGGGTGAAATTGCAGGACTCGGTAATAAAATTAAAACAGATTCATTGCGTAGACCACTGAAAGAAGGTGATAGGGTAGCTTACTCATACTTCTTCCCTTGCGCAAAATGTTACAACTGCATCAGGGGGGAATTTGGCGCCTGTAAATTCCGTTTAGGCCGAGTGCCACTCGAAGAATGGAACGTTTGTAATGGAGGTTTCGCCGAGTATTACTACCTAAGAAGTCCGCAATATGTTTTTAAGTTACCAGACAATATTTCAAACGCGGAAGCCGCACCAATAAATTGTGCTTTAGCTCAAGTTTATGAAGCTTTACATCTGGGAGGAGTAAGACTTGGAGACAACGTCGTAATTCAAGGAGCAGGAGGGTTAGGAGTTAATGCAACCGCAGTTGCAAATGAACTGGGAGCCTCCAAGATAATAGTAATCGATGGGCAGAAACCAAGACTAGATCTTGCTGTACAGTGCGGAGCAACGCACACAATAGACATGAATGAATACCCTACACCAGAATCAAGAATAGATAGAGTTATGGAATTAACGAATGGTATCGGAGCCGATAAAGTACTCGAAGTAGTAGGATTCCCTTCTGCCGTTGAAGAAGGAGTAAAAATGGTTAGGATGAGGGGCATTTACTTAGAAGTGGGTCATATCTCACCTAATTCAATGGCCTCATTGGATGTTGCTCAATTAGTAGCAAATCAAATCAGATTTTACGGTATTCAACATTACGATCCCTGGATATTACCCAATGCCATTGATTTTATGGAAAGAACAAAGGATAAGTATCCTCTTGGCAACGTAGTCTCACACGAATTTACTCTTGATAGAATTGGCGAAGCATTTAAAACCGCAGAATGGCTAGGGCAACAAAAAGGAAGCGAAGTCACTCGAGCTATAGTCACACCTTAGCTGAAACCAAGCACCCCTGTCATAACGTCGCAAAATTTATTTTAGTGATAGTTGGATTTTCCAGTTACCTTGTACTGGGGATACCCTGCACTTGACATTAATCTCTAGTGCTTTGGGTAGAACATAGGTTGCTAACATCTGATGATCCGTCATAACTATCATCATTATCAAACTAAAACCTTGAATCAATTAAAGTTGGTAAACAATTGGGTAAATTGCTGTGTTAAAGCCGATCCTATCAATAAGCGTTGCTGACTTCCTAGTTCGGTCAGCCTACCAACTAGGCAAAACTCCCCTTTTACCAATTTTCGCTCATTCCCTTGGAGCAAGCGATGCCTTCTTAGGGATAATAGTGTCCGTATCCACTATGACCGGTTTAGTATTAAAACCAATCATAGGATTTTTGTCCGATATGTGGGGTCGCAAATATTGGCTTTTAGTTGGCACAGCGTTTTTTACCTTCGTGCCTTTTATTTACTCGTTCGTGGATTCTCCCCAGGCACTTCTACTAGTTCGCTTAATTCACGGCACAGCCACTGCGATATATGGGCCAGTATCTCTCGCTTATGTTGCTGAAAGAGGCGAAAATAGAAAAGGGGAATTACTCGGTTGGTTTGGAATCGCCAAGACATCCGGCTACATCATAGGTCCCCTGGCTGCAGGTTGGCTTTTGCTTCACTTGAAACCTGAACATGTATTCACCATCATTGGGATTATTAGTTCAATTGCTTTCATCCCTGTCGCTCTTTTGCCAGAAAAGCATGATTCCAAACTCAGAAAGGATCCCCTGAACCTTTTAAAGCGTTTTGCAAGTGCCCTACGATTCGGAGCGGGTAGCTCCATTGTTTGGATATCTGGGTTTTTAGACGCATGGATGTATATGGCTGTTTACGCTGTTAAAGCTTTCCTGCCTATATATGGCATCTTGGAAGGTTTCAATGTTTTAGAAGTGGGCATATTCTTTGCTGTACAGGAAACTGTACACTTATTAATCAACCCAATTGGCGGAAGAATGGGGGATAAAATAGGCTATCCTTCCATAGTTGTCATTGGCATGATTTTAATGTCCTTTTCGCTCATCACAATACCTTTTGCAAATCATCTATTGCCACTGCTAGTAATAGCTTCTTTAATAGGTTTAGCTCAAGCAATGGTGTTTCCATCCACATTGGCAATGATAAGCCTCAGATTCACTGATGAAGGAGTAGCCACTGGTATGGCCACTACAGGGTCCCTGAAAAATGCTGGGAAAATAGCTGGTCCCGTATTTGCTGGGTTTTTAATTACAATATTTGATTATGATGTAACTTTAATATTGATGGGCTTACTTCTCATAACATCCGCATTGATATTATTTACCGGACTAAAAATGAGATACGATCCCGTGAAATTTTGAGTGTCTCTTAAAACCGTTAAAACTATAAAATCTATTGTGGTCTACCAATAATCGCAGGCACACCCAATTCATGTACCAAATTTTCAAAATCTGACACATCACCATCAATGGTAGCTTGGAGTGCATTTAAGTGAGGTTCGATTTCATCTGATATAACACGAAACACTTCATATGATTGTTTGGTTGGAGCGAAGTCTCCGGAGGACACAACACTTCCAATTTCACTTAGCTTGTTATTAAGACGCGTCGGTAAATTAAGCCTATCCCTTTGCCCTTCATAAGCTGTCTGTACCAATTCTTGCTCAACAGAGTTTAATTTCTCTTCTATTTTGTCCGCAGAAGCCTTCACTACAGATTCGTATGACTGATCCACCGCCCGTTGAGTCCATTCACGTACTTGGTTGCGGACGCTCCTTAGCCTGTTAATCGCGTCATGAGTCTCGGACAATCTGTCCCTGATTGTTATAAGTAATTCAAATTGATCATCAAGATCCTTCTGAGTTGCTGGTACTCGTGGATCTTTTATTATTTCAAATGTTTTAGACACTTCAACCTCAGGAGTCTTCAAATTGACTGAGTATTGTCCTGGCGAAGCCAAGGGGCCTGAAATAACCCGAGCCTCTGTCGTTTTGTCTCCTGGTACCTTGTTTGCTGGAGGATAACGCATATCCCAAACGAACCTATTCATGCCAGCTTTGGATGGCATAGAAATCAGCGCTTCATCCTCGACATCCCCCTCACGGTCGAAAACATTTGTATATGTAATTATTGGTGAACCTTTATCATCGACAAAGGTCAAAGATATCTCTTCATTCATATCTTCGGGTAGAAAATAATTAATGACAACACCTTCAAGGGGATTTTCTCCAGCATCAAGAAACTGCCGATCGACATCACCCTGATCGTTGTTAGTTTCAATATATGCGGCACCACCCAAGGCCATATTGTAATTTTTACCTTCAGAAGCAGTACTTTTTTTGGTTCCCATCAAAGGGGCTAATGGTCTTACGGATGCTCTTGGTTTTAGTATCTGGGGACCATGACTTGGGTCTATCTCGGGAACCTGTCTCAGTTGTGAAAGATCGTCGAGTATCCAAAACGATCTTCCGTGAGTAGCAACAATCAAATCATCATTTTTGATTACGATGTCATAGATCGGAACTATGGGCAGAGAATTTTTCCCTATGAGATCCTCTCCTCCTAAATTACTCCAAGAATTACCATCATCGAATGAAACATATACCTTAGTCTCTGTACCTGCATATATCATCTTCGGACGATCAGGATCTTCTCTAATGCATCTGGTGAAATCATTGGCCGGAAGATTTCCGTTTATCATCCGCCAATTATCTCCATAATCTTCAGTCATATAAAGCATGGGAGAATTATCACCCAACTTGTATTTTGTCGCAGACAAATATGCAGTACCGGGAAGATGGTTTGAAGTTTCGATCATGGTGACCATTGACCATTCTGGCAAAGTGTCAGGAGTGATGTTTTTCCATGTAGCTCCATCGTCTCTCGATATGTGTACTAGGCCATCGTCAGAGCCAGCCCAAAGCACCCCGTCTTGGATTTTTGAGGCTGCAAACGAAAACACCGTGGCATATGTTTCAGCGCCGGATGTGTCCAACGTTACAGGCCCACCAGAAGGCTTCAATGTTTCTTCGTCATGACGAGTAAGGTCTGGGCTAATAGGAGTCCAACTTGCCCCTTGATCCAATGATTTAAATATAATGTTTCCTGCCGCATAAAGCACAGATGAATCATGAGGTGAAAAAAGAATCGGATAGGTCCATTGAAACCTATATTTCATGTTCTCGGCCCCATATCCAATATTAAGTTCAGGCCAAACTGTAATTATTCTCATTTGCCCAGTACCGTGATCATATCTAAGCATGTTTCCACCACCGCCTGGAGAACTACCCACTGCCCCTGAAATTACTATGTCAGGATTGTTTGGATCTACAGCTATATATCCACTTTCAGAACTACCGACAAAATAACAATCTTCCCATGGGATAGCCCCCTTATTGGTCTGAGATGGCACGCTAATAGCTGAATTGTCTTGCTGGGTCCCATAAATCCTATAGGGATAACGATTGTCTGTAGAAAGATGGTAAAACTGTGCAGTGAGTTGGTTGTATATAGTAGAGAAAGATGTTCCTCCATTAAAAGAAACACAGGCTCCTCCATCGTTCCCCTGTATCATGCGCTGAGAATTTTTAGGGTCTATCCACAAGTCATGATTATCACCATGGGGGGTCGCCACAACCGTAAAGGTTTTTCCTCCATCAATTGACTTATGGCACTGATAATTCATTATCCATACCACTTCTGGGTCTTGTGGATCCGCAATGATATGTTGGTAATACCAAGGACGACCTTGCAAGTCTTTGTCTTCGTTAACAAGTTCCCATGTCTCACCAAAATCGTCAGATCGATATACTCCACAATCTTCCGATTCCACCGTTGCCCAAACTCTACCGGATTTAGCAGGAGAGGCCGCTACCCCTATCCTACCTTTTACTCCCTTTGCGAAACCTTTTTTCGAAGACACTATTTCCCAGGTATCACCACCATCCATAGACCTGTATATACCACTTTGATCACCACCACTTTTTATGCTCCAAAAACTTCTCCGTGCTTCCCAAAGAGCAGCATACATAATCCTCGGATTTGAAGTGTCTATGGACAGGTCTGCAGCCCCGGTATCTTCATCTTTGTACAGAACATGTTCCCAATCTGTACCACCATTAGTAGATCTAAATATCCCTCTTTCTTCGTTTGAGTTAAAAGCGTTCCCAAGAGCGGCGACATAGACTACATCTGGATTGTTAGGATGAATTCTTACCCTAGAAATGTGTCGGGTATCTTCAAGTCCTAAATGGCTCCAGGTATGACCAGCATCAGTACTTCGATACACACCATCCCCATGAGTAACATCTATCCTGATGCAAGCCTCTCCCATGCCTGCATATACAACATTGTTATCTGATTCAGATACCGCTAAAGCTCCAACAGAGGCCGTGTTAAAGAAACCATCAGATATGTTTTGCCAATATGTGCCCCCGTCTGCCGTCTTCCATACACCACCTGCACAAGCTCCGAAATAGAAAACGGCTGGATCTACTGGATCTCCAGCAACCGCTACTACACGACCGCCTCGCGGAGGCCCTATACATCGCCACCTAACTGCCCCAAGATAATTATCTGACACCCCAAAGGTAGAATGATTCAACATATTAGACCCCTTGTGAAATATACTATCCATAATATACAGCTTCAAAACAAGAAGTGCAGATATCAAAATAGCCCAAAGGAGTATTAATTAGAATGGGGACTTACCATATAATCCACCGCCATACCCCTGAAAATTGCTATGGCCCACCCAACGAAAACGATGCATTAATGGATTTATGGAGGCAGGTTAAGGTAAACGCAATTGAGAATAACGTCGAAATAAAATATTTCAAAGCTAACCCAACTGAACATATTTTCTTCATCTTGCTTGAAACCTCCGACTATTCAAATATTGAAAAGACCATAGGTCAATGCAAAAAAACTGGCGAATTTACCATAACCCCAGTAATGGAGCCGCCTTTTTGGGAAGATTAATTTAACCAGTTTGGTTCTATCGTAGTTCACACACCGGACAAGATTATGAAGAAAACCTCAGGGATAAAGGCGATTAAAGGAACGTCCACACAAACAACTTAATTATGGAAACAGAAAACAATACATCTCTAACTGATGGATTTCGAATCATCATTGAAGCACTTAAATTAAATGACATTGAAACCATTTATAATGTGCCCGGAATTCCAATAACTGATCTGGGACGCCTAATGCAAGAATCTGGTATGAGAGTGCTATCGTTCAGGCATGAACAAAACGCAGGATACGCCGCCGCAACATCAGGATTCCTCACCAAGAAGCCAGGAATTTGTTTGACTGTGTCAGCACCTGGCTTTTTAAACGGACTCACAGCACTCGCACATGCCACTACCAACTGTTTCCCAATGATTTTAATTAGTGGTTCATCTGAAAGAGAGATTGTAGATTTACAACAGGGGGACTACGAGGAAATGGACCAACTCGCAATCGCGAAACCCCTTTGCAAATCAGCTTTCAGAATTTTACATACAAAGGATATAGGAATCGGCGTTGCCCGCGCCATCAGGGCTGCAGTATCAGGTAGGCCAGGAGGAGTTTATCTCGACCTACCCGCTAAGCTTCTAGCACAGGTTATGGACCTCGACGAAGCCACAAAGTCACTAGTTAAAGTTGTAGATGCCGCGCCACGGCAGCTACCAGATCAAGAATCCGTTAAAAGAGCTATTCAATTGCTTAAAACAGCTCAGAGGCCACTTATAATTCTGGGCAAGGGAGCTGCCTATGCTCAAGCTGACAAAAACATCCAAGAATTAGTAGAAAGAACTGGAATCCCTTACCTACCCATGAGTATGGCGAAGGGATTACTACCGGACACCCATCCTCAATCGGCAGCAGCAGCCAGATCAATGGCGTTGAAAAAATCAGACGTTGTTATGATCATTGGCGCCCGTTTAAATTGGCTACTGTCCCACGGTAAAGGCAAAACTTGGGGCAATGAAGAAAAAAAATACATACAGATTGATATCGAACCCAGAGAAATTGACAGTAATATACCTATAGCAGCCCCAGTAATAGGAGATATAAATTCGTGTTTGGAATCTATACTCACAAACATCAGGGTAGATTGGAAATCACCTCCAACTGATTGGACCGATGAGATAAGGTCCAAAGCGGATGCCAACATTGCAAAAATGGCACCTAGATTACAAAACGCGAATGATCCTATGGATTTCCATAACGCCCTAGGAGCTCTACGTACCATAATCAAAGAACGACCTGATGTGACACTCGTTAATGAAGGGGCAAACACACTTGATTTTGCCCGCACTATTATTGACATGTACCAACCCCGGAAACGTCTTGATGTAGGTACATGGGGTGTTATGGGGATCGGCATGGGTTCCGCCATTGCAGCGGCGGTGGAGACACACAAACCTGTGTTGGCGATTGAGGGTGACAGTGCCTTCGGGTTTTCAGGCATGGAAATTGAGACGATATGTCGATACAACCTACCAATTTGCGTTGTGGTTTTGAATAATGGAGGCATATATCGAGGCACCGACATAAATAAAGGTAACGATGGAGACGTGGCGACTACAGTATTTGTTGAAAATTCTCGATATGACAAAATAATCGAGGCATTTGGTGGAGTTGGGGTACAAGTAACAACACCTGCACAATTAAGCTTCGCTGTTAACAAGGCATTAGATTCCGGCAAGCCAACATTAGTTAATGCAATGATTGACCCAAGCGCGGGTACTGAGAGTGGCAGAATTGGAAAACTAAATCCTCAAAGTATAGTTACAAAAAAATAACCACTACACTCCATTAAAACTCAATCCCAGTAACAACTATCCATAATCAAGTGATTCCAATTCCGAAGTGAAAGGTGTTAATTCAGTTTAATAAAACAATTATGATCGACGGTTTTTCAAAGCGATTCTTGTTATGGTGTCGAGACAGAGACCTAATATACCTATCGTTATAATCGCTGCAATCAGCTCCGAATATTCAAAACGATCTCTAGTATCCAAGATGTAGTACCCCAACCCAGAGTCTACACCCAGCATCTCAGCCGGGACCAATATAATCCACGCCAATCCGACCGCAAGCCTGATCCCCAAAAGTATGCCTGGTTTTGTTGCCGGCCATATTACTGTCTTTATATCTTCAATCCGAGAAGCTCCAAGGGTTTTCGAAACTAAGAACCACCCTCTGTTTAATCTTCCAATAGAATCTGCCGTGTTAAGCGCTATAGGCCATATTGCCCCTATAGCAATTAAAAAATAAACAGGGTTATCACCGACACCAAAAAGTATTATGGCCAAGGGAGTCCAGGACAATGGTGAAATCATCCTTATAAATTGAAATACCCCTGCACTGGTCAACTCAAATATTTTTATGCTGCCAATAAGAAAACCCAAAGGTACACCTGTGATTATTGCAAATCCCATACCAACCAAAATTCTCTTTAAACTGGCATATATATGTACAGCCAATTCTTTTTGAGTGAATATGTCACCGAGAGCCCCAAAAGCTTCTATTGGGCCAAATTCAGACAATATATTCTCAGGATCTATGAAAAGCATAGTAAAAGCCCAAAGTCCGATGAAGACAATGACCCCAACCACACCGTAAACAATCGTCCTCAGGATGGGAATCGACACAAGTTTCTTCAGTTGTTCCATTAGACCTTTATCAATTCTGTTCTGTTGAAATCTGCTGGAATATTAAACTTATCTGTACCACCTAGTTTTTCAATTGCCGTCTTCGCAAAGTTATCATTTACTAAGTCTTGATGGGCAGTAACGGGGTTAAGATTATCCAAGAATGAATTATCGCCCTCAACTATGGTTTCCTTTAGACTTTTTATTAACTCCGTCGTATATGAAGGGAACGGGAAAGGTTGGAATCCAATCCTTTCATTATCCCATTCAGGATTCGTTATAGCTCCGCTCGGAACATACTCATCATGATCATAGTGAGTCATAGCAGTTTCAATAGCTTTTACTGGTTGCGGCAAATAGTTGCCTCCATCTTTCGACAAGAGTCTCGCAGCTTCCAATTTATTGTTTGAAGCATACAGTTGAGCTTCAGCTATAGAACTCACTACAGCTTGAGTGAAATTTGGTCTGTTCACAACATCATCTTCATGCATGATAGCAACACAGCAAGCATGTTTATACCAGACATCCCCCGTAAATCGCAGTACTTTGCCAATATCATTGACTTCAGCGACCGCATTGAAGGGATCTGCCACTATATATCCAGATATTGAATCATTGGACAATGCCACTGGCATATCAGGAGGTGGCATAACAATAAGTTTTACTGTTTTATTTGCCTTCGATGGCTCCCCTATAGTTAAAGGGGTCATTCCTTCCTTCCTTAACAATTTTTGCAATACTACATTATGGATGGAATACCAGTAAGGTATGGCCACGGTAGTACCAGCTAATTCGGAAACTGAGTTGATCTCTGGGTTAACAGTAAGAGCTGACCCGTCCATGTGATCCCATGCCACTAGCTTTAAAGGGAAATTTTTTGAAAATCGTAGCCATATCGCCATGGGCATCAACAAATGAACTAAATCTACTTGCTTTGACTGAAAAGCTTCTGCAACAGTGTTCCAACTTCTCATAAGGGTTGGTTTTTCAACAGAAAGTCCATTTTTTTCGTATGCACCAGTCCCATGAGCAAGCAACAGTGGAGCGGCGTCAGTAATAGGCAAATAACCAACCTTAAGTACATCTTTTTCGAGATTACCAGTCAATTTTGAAGCCACGTTGTTATCCGTTTCAGATTCATCACTTAAACTGTTACAGGCCGCCAATAATGGGGACAACATTGCTCCAGCGCCTGCTAACGCTGACAATTGCAAAAATTTTCTTCGCGATATACTCATTCTTTTCTCCCTATATTTGAGCGGGTTCTATTTGTACAGTTTTTAAAGTTTCCGTTGCGTAGTCAGAGGACGGAGAGACTGATACTTGGTAATTCTCCAAAATCTCTCGCTTAATATTTTCATAATATGAATCGGATTGTTCGTTCAACGACTTTAAATCCCAGGATTTAACAAAGGTACCCGGGCCCGCTGACATGATTATTATTCGATCAGCTAGTTTAAGGGCTTCATCTACATCATGGGTGACCAAAACAACCGTTAGATCCCGATTTGCTTTTACATCAAGCAACCAATCTTGAAGATGTGCTCTGGTATATGGATCTAAAGCACCAAAGGGCTCGTCTAGCAATAGTATTCTCGGGTTAATTATCAAGGTTCGGGCAAGGTTCACTCTCTGTGCCTGTCCCCCAGATATCTCATCTGGAAAGGAATCGGATAAATCGGCTATACCGAATTCTTCTAGGAGAGTATCAGTATTGTTCTCTTTTTTTGCATCGTTATTTTTTGAGAATGAAAATCCGAGTTCTATATTCTGTTTGACAGTGAGCCAGGGGTAAAGCAAAGGCTCTTGAAATACCATACCAGTCTTCGATCCATTATCATCGTCCTGATCGACAATCTCTCCACCGGTAAGCTTTTCCAATCTTGCTATCGTTCTCAATAAAGTTGATTTACCACAACCACTAGGACCTAAAATCACAAGAATTTCGTTGTCCAATATATCCAGATCGATATCATAAAAAACCTGAGTCTTTTTTGATTTTTGAGTATATTCTTTTGAGGCTTGTTCTAATTTGACTGTGAAAGAATCCATCTTAATTGCACTTCCGTTGGGGCTTGTATTGGTAAAAACGCTGCCTCTCGTAATCTTCTAGATACAGGTGATGAAATCGAATAGGCTGACCCTCCACACAATTTGTATTCCAAATTGACAGAGGCTGACGCCAGTAAGGCGAAATTAAGCCTCACTTGGAGCAATTTATTTATTTCTTCGTCAGTTGCTAAATCGCCATTCATCTTGATCAGCAATTCGGCCGCTAAATGATTAAAGGTGTTGATATGTCCTTCCAGTTCTTCATAAAAAACCTGTTTGGGACCATTTAATAAAGTTGTTGATTCATAAAGTGATCTGGCTGCCAGCCCTTTACAGAAACTAGATTGCAATATTAAGAAAGGAACTATTATCGACCGCATAAAATCTGAAAAGTTTTTAGTTATAACGTCTTCCTCAGAAATACCCAGATTGGAAATATCTATCGAAGTACTAAAAGTTTGATCTAGTCCCAACAATCTCGAAAATTTGTTTATGCTTACAGACTTAGAATCTCCAGGAATTGTGACAATGTATGGATGTCCCGAAACATTGCCCTGAACTGCCGTCACTATCACAAAATTACCAGTTAAATTTGAAGCCCATCGGATTTTTCCATTTGCCGTCAAACCACCGGGGCCTTCCTTCGCTTTCACGGGTATTTCTGAACCAGCCAAGAAGTTAGCAGTACCAGGCCCCATAGCCGTTGACCCAAATATTTGACACTCCTTTAGGTCAATTAAGAGGTTCCGAAGTTTTTCGTTAGAATTATCACTTTGATACACATATTCAAGTACCATACGATGACACCAAGCAGCAAACGCTGAAGCCATATCTTCGTAAGCAACACTTGCTATCGCATCGGAAACCTCTTTGGTTAGAAGCCGTGATTTTTCTGCATCACCTATATTGGAGAGTTGTTTCGTTATGTTGGGAGCAGAGCCAAACAAAAATTTCAGACCTTCGTACAGTCCAATCTCCGATCTATCGACCTTCGCAGCCCTGCCACGAAAATAGGAGGATATTTCATCGACTGGAGTAAAATCTATGCTTTTAATAGCAACAGTACTAGTCATTAACAACAGTTCCTATAGTTGTCATCCTATCAATAGGGGTATCTACACATTCTCGAGCCCTTCGAACGGCATCGTCGTCAGGGGCATCGTAGAGGCAAACACATTTTTCCATATCTTCTCTTACATAGGTTCTGAGGAAAGTAGTTTCAGGAACATTCGCATAAAGAGGTGATTTCTCCTTCTTCCTTTGGAGATAAGTATCCATCGACAAATCGGCCGGTAGATCCCATTCAACTAAGTAGTTTGCTTCCCGAGAATGCTTTCTCACTTCATCAACAGTTGCCCCTACTATCCTGACTGCAGCGACCTCTTTATAGGTAACCTTTGCCTTTGTCAAAGCAGCCTCTAGAGCAATTTTTGAAGAAGCCTCACTAATCGAATACACAGTTTTCAATCCTTCACCAAAGAAAAACTCAACCGGATCTCCGCCTGAATCCTTAATCACTTTGGCAAGATTTTCTATGACCTTCTTAAGGTCTTCTTTATCATTTGAATCAGTTGTTTTTTCTGTTAAAAATAAATCCATTTGTTACTCCTTTGGATCCTTTTTATATTCACGAGGCAAAAAAAAAGACCTCGTAAATCGAGGTCTCCGTGGAACGTTGAGGTTGTATTTACGTCTAGCCTACAAGTCCATGGACCTCACTTCATACTTACAACAACAACAGATACAGCAAAGATTGC
>CAZUHE010000014.1:6454-20257 GCA_964620395.1 uncultured Dehalococcoidia bacterium | reverse complement strand
CCAGGGATTCTTTCAATGGCTAATTCAGGAATGTCAAATGGGTCTGGGACAAATGGCAGTCAATTTTTTATAACCTACAGTGAACAATCGAGGTTAGATGGTTTGAATGTAGACGGCTCGGAGAAGGATTGTTCTACTCCAGGAGTTTCTTGTCATTCAGTTTTTGGGCGAGTCATTGAAGGGATGGACGTAGCAGATACTATTTCTCCGAGGGACCCGCAATATGCTGGAAGCTTAAGAGGGGATGTGATTGCGTCAGTCGTGATTACTTCTGATTAGCTAATACGAATCGAGTTACAAATTGATATAGATTTCGCCAGATTTTATTTGATTGTTAAATTCGTTGTCTCTTTTAAGTTTATTTGGATCAATCGGTTTGGTTTCTTTTCTGCTGGTAACTCTCAGCTGTAAAGTCCAGATTTCAATGTCCTGCCAGATTCCGTGTTGCAAGCCGATTTTCGGTAAAGTTGCCTCATGTTTGTAGCCGGCACGTTTATGTAGGTTTTGACTTGGTTTATTGGGTATGGCGACTACGCCTACGGCCTTGGCAAATCCAAGGCTTTTCAAACAATTTATTAGCGACGTATAGAGACCAAGACCGACCCCAATACCCTGGGATGATTCTTCAACATAGACGGTTGTTTCCACGACTTGTTCATAAGCTTGCCGTTCTCTGAACCTGCTGCCGTGAGCATAACCCAGGATATTATCGTTCGATTCACATACCAACCAAGGGTAATGAGCAGTTACTTTCGAAATTCGTTCATACATGCTAAATTCATCAGGAGGAACCGATTCAAATGTTATCGGACTACCTAATACAAATGGCTTGTATATCGATGCTATCTGAGCCGCGTCGAATTTGGCGTCCACCATTCTTATGGAGACCATTTCAGTTAATACTCACTCGCCAGGATATTTTTACTTTTTGATTTCTTGAGGCGGTGCAGGATTGACCATGTCAACCCCCAGCGTTCCGGGGAACATGGCGTCTAGTTCCTCTACGGTCCATCTACTGGATTTCCTTAGAGTACGATCCTCTTCAGGATTGTTAACTAATGAAATTTGTCCACCCTGGCAATGAAAAACATGTCCATTGACATCTTTGGCTTCGTCCGAAACCAGCCAACCTACCATTGGAGCAACATCTTCAGGGTCTCTGTTCAGTTCAAGAGGAGTGGGTTGACCTCCTCCAGCAGAGGTTATTCCGCTCGCTGATCTTATGTCCCGCGCAGATTGAGGTACGGTTTGTGTCATACGCGAATCCGCCCCAGGGGATATCGCATTGGCGGTCACACCATATTTTCCGAGGTCTCGTGCAATTGCTCTTATATATCCGGCTATGCCATCCTTTGCTGCACCATAGTTAGCTTGACCAGAGTTACCAAAAAGGCCTGACCCAGAGGAAAAAGCTATTATCCTGCCACTTTTCTGTTGACGAAAGAGTATAGATGCTGGCTTTGTAACGGAGAAAGTGCCTTTTAAATGCACTGCTATAACCGAATCCCATTCATCTTCGGTCATATTAAACAGCATCCTATCCCTCAGTATTCCTGCAACGCACACAACTATGTCTAATTTGCCGAAATTATCGAGAGCCATTTGCACGATGCCTTCCCCACCTTCCATAGAAGCCACGGAATTATAATTGGCTATAGCAGTTCCTCCCGCCTCTTTTATTTCTGATACAACTAGGTCAGCAGGTGCTGCGGAATCACCAGTTCCGTCAACCGATCCTCCCAAGTCGTTAACTACCACCTTGGCCCCTTCACGGGCGAGTAGTAAGGCGATGCCTCTACCAATACCCCTCCCGGATCCCGTAACTATCGCTACCTTATCCTTTAGCAGGTTTCCCATTTCTTTTTCTCCTGTCTTTATTTGCTGCAGTTATCGTTGATTACTATGGGTCTGTGGGGGGGGGTGATGGATTGATTAAATTCTGGGTAAGATGACGTGGAGCGAGATCTCGTAATTCATCCAAACTCCACCGTCCCTGCTTAAAAATCGTCCTAGTTCTTCGGGGTAAAGATAATTTTGTGATGGTTCCACCGTAAACGAGAAATGTTTGCCCATTAATAAATGAAGCCTGATCAGTTGCAAGGTACGCTACGAAGGGGCCTATATCGTCCGCGTGGGTTTCTGTATCTATAGGGACCGCTTCTCTGTCCTGAGGCCTGTTCTCTCTTAGCTCTCTTGACGTATCGGGAACTGATTGTGTCATTCTAGTATTGGCCCTTGGACATATCACATTCGCGGTTACCCCATATCGTCCGAGGTCCTTAGCTGCAACTTTTGTGAATCCAGCTATGCCTGACTTTGCCGCCGCGTAATTTGCTTGTCCTGTATTACCAATTAGGCCTGACTCGGAAGCAAAGGTTATGATACGTCCGCTTCTCTGTTGCCTGTAGAGAATAGAGGCATATTTGCAAACAGCGAAGGTTCCTTTTAGGTGAACTTTTATCACATCGTCCCATTCTTGCTCAGTCATATTGAAAATCATACGGTCTCTCAGTATGCCCGCTACCGTCACCACTATATCCAGCTTTCCGTAGGTGTCCAGGGTTGTCTGAACTACAGATTCTCCTCCCTCCATTGTGGAAATGTCCATAAAATTTGGAGATGCTTCTCCACCTGAAGATTTGATTTCATCTACTACTTGATCCGCAGGAGTGCTTGATTTGCCTTCACCGTCAAGTGTTGCTCCGATATCACAAACCATTACCTTAGCACCCTCTGACGCTAAAGCTTTTGCCACCCCTGCACCTATACCTCGGCCTGCTCCGGTGACAATTGCGACTTTTCCGTCAAGGTAATTAGCCATTCATCTCCTCCTGAATCTTTTTTGGTTACAGATGCTCCTCATTTTGTCATACCATGGGCGTTTTTGTCATAATACATATCTTAATTGAAGTATTTTGGAGCATGTACGTGACTAGATATATAATTTAATGCATGATGAGCCATAAAACGCCTGAGCCTTTTCATATTGTCCTTTATAAACCAGAAATTCCATATAACACTGGTAACATCATTCGTTTGTGCGCCAATACCGGATCGACCCTACATTTAATAAGGCCCATAGGGTTTGAAATGGAAGAGTCTCGTTTAAAACGGGCAGCCCTTGATTATTCAGACCTTGCGATTGTTACCGAATACGAACATTTAGACACGTACCTTTCTACTCATTCTCAAAGACGGATTTTTGTGGCATCTTCTCGGAATAAAAGAGAATATACTGATCCAAAATATACTGAGGGCGATTCCTTTTTGTTTGGGCCTGAATCGGCAGGATTGCCTGACGCTGTGATAGAAAGATTCTCCTCTGAGGGAAGGATTCGTATACCCATGATGCCTAGTAATAGAAGCCTTAATCTAGCAAATGCTGTGGCGGTTGTTATTTATGAGGCATGGAGACAGATCGATTTTTCAGGGAAAGACATAGTTTAAATATCGGTAATATAATTTAAATATCCTTGATATGTGTTTGGATTTAGGTAAGTTTAATTAATCGCGCCGGAGTGAATCGAATGGGAAGACCAAGCTGGCATTATGATCATCCTCCTGCTTGCACTTGTGTATCGTGTGCAGAAAACAGATCTAGACCGTCTAGGAGCATGATATCTAGTGTGACTAATTTTATGTCAAGGTACCTTCGTAATATTTTTCGTAAGTAAAGTGGTGTTTATTAAATGTTATTGTTGAAAAAAGAGTACGTAGATTTGATGATCAAACATGCGATAGATGATGATCCTAATGAGTGCTGCGGCATATTGGCAGGTAACGGAAATGAAGTGTCTTTAGTCTATAAGATTCGTAATACCACACCCAGCCCCTATCGATATGTTATGGATCCTCAAGAGATGCTGAATGCCATGCAAGATGCTGACCAAAAAGGGCTTGATTTTATAGCCTTTTACCATTCACACACTCACAGTCCTGCCTACCCTTCAGATACAGATACTCGTATGGCCGTTGAATCTGGTTGGGTTGATTTTCGATATGGACTCGTTTCCTTGGAAGACAAAACCAACCCATGTGTAAAATTCTTCACAATAGATGCAGACGGGAAGGTTTCCGACGTGGAATTTCGGATTCTCTAATCTAGAGAAGAAGGCATAATAACGGGGCCTTCGTATTTGACAACTTTTCCTCCCGAAATTTCTAAATATAATTTTGTTCCTGGGTTGGGACTGCCAGGGGTTTCGCCCAAGGGGAATATTTCTGCCTTAAGGGTATCTGGAGCCAAATCTAGAAGCCCAACGGTTCCAAGACGTAATTCTTTATGCTGAGGAAACGTTATGCTGCCGGAATTAACAAGTACAATTCCTTCCCGTAACTCTAATCTTTCTTGATGCGTATGCCCTGATATCATTATGTCCACAGGAGATGGGAATATCTTTTGTAGATCCTTAATGGGGCGAAACTGTCCTTCAAGGCTGTGGGCCATTCCTATAAACCACCCTTCAACATGTAATGTTTGAACGTCTGACATTCTCGGATCAGGAATTGGATCATTATTTCCAGTGGAACATAGTACTGGAGCAAATTGTTCGCACCAATCTAATACGGTTGGGGAAGTTAAGTCTCCGCCGTGGAGTATCAAATCTACGTTAGATAAAAAATCGCCTGGTTCAGGTCCCAGTTCTTCGAGCGATCGAATGTGATTGGGTAAATGGGTATCTGTTATTAATCCTATGCGCACTGTGAAACTATATATTCAACTGGTCTGTTTTTCAATAAATCTCAGTTACTTGGATATCATTTAAGGGTTGGGCGCCAGCAATAATGTTCTGAGCGCGACGTGTATTGGAATAAATTTTTGAATTGACGGTATATTGACCCTGTGCTAAGTTCGTGCTTATTAGTAATTAAAAAGGAGATTTAATTGGTATGTCCCAAGATAGGGAAGCTGCGATTGTTGGTATTCATGAGTATCCTTTACGGGTCGCACCTGGAGTAAGCGCGCTTCAGATTAAGGCAGAATCTGCATATAGGGCATTAAAAGACGCAGGCTTGTCTTGGAAGGATGTTGATGCTGTTTATGATACTGGCTCTCATCAAAACATAGGTGGTCTGGGGATCTCTGAGTATTTGGGTTTCAAACCTAGACACATCGATACAACCTCTGTTGGAGGTTCTTCCTATGAGTTTCAAGCTCACCATGCTGCGATGGCGATAGCGTCTGGAAAAGCTAATGTGGCAGTTTTAACTTACGGTTCTACTGCTCATTCAGATAGAAGAGCCATTGGTACTGCAGGTGACACAGGCGTTGGTGTACCAACTCCCTTTAATAATATGGAAGACCCGTGGGGAATGACCCTAATTTCGGCGTATGGAATGGTTAAAGCTAGGCATATGTTTCAGTACGGTACAACTGATGAACAGTTTGCAAATATTTCAGTAGCTACCAGATACCATGCTATGCGGAACCCTGGGGCCGTCAAAGCTATGACTGACCTTGAATTTGTGGGAGTAAATGAGATTACTGTTCGTGATGTATTAGATTCAAGAACTATAGCTTGGCCCTTGCATCTATTGGAATGTTGTATGGTCTCGGATGGAGGAGGGGCTGTGGTCATAGCATCTAAGGAAGTTGCGAGGAATTGTAAGAAACAGCCGGTTTGGCTTATTGGAGGGGCGGAAGCAACTAAATATCGTGAAAATGGAGGCGATATTACAGTGAGCGCTGGAGCTCAATCAGGGCCAGCAGCCTTTGAAGATGCGGGTGTGATTCCAGAAGAAATAGATGTACTTATGGCCTATGACTCCTTTTCTGTTACGGTCATGTGCATGATTGAGGATTTGGGATTTTGTAAGAAAGGGGAAGGAGGAGATTACGTTGGTTCAGGAATATTACAATTTGACCAACCGGGTGGCCCTGCTTTAAATACAGATGGTGGAGGCCTTTCCTCAAACCATCCGGGGGAAAGAGGGATTTTTCTTTTGCTGGAAGCTACGCGACAACTAAGAGGCGAATCCACATCGCAAGTTGATGGAGCAAAGTTGGCCGTTGCAGTCGGAAATGGAGGCTCCCTTGGGGCTCGCCATTCAACAGCAGCCGTTGTTCTTGCGGCGAATTGATGCAATTACAGGGAGAATGATATGGCTTTAAGACCACAACCGAGATTTCCAGAACCCGATACAGAGTTGTTTTGGGAAGCGACAAAGAACAAAGAACTCAAGTTTCAAGTTTGTGATGATTGTGAAGAAATAATATTTTATCCCCGTGCGCATTGTACTTCGTGTGGTTCACTGGATAACACATGGCATGCCTCAAAAGGTTTAGGCGAGGTGTACACCTATAGTGTTGTAATGCAAAGTCGACACCCGGCATTTAAAGATTTAGGTCCCTATGCTGTCTCTTATGTAGATCTTGAAGAAGGTTTCAGGATACTTACTAATATTGTTAATATTGCTGAGCCTATAAAGGATATTCATTGTGGCATGAAGGTCAAAATTTTTTGGCACGATCAAGGAGAAGGCAACATTGCATTACCTATGTTTGAACCTGCCTAATTTGCTTGGTTTTCATAGTCAATCTGAAGTATCGAGACACGTGTGATGGATTTTAGAGAATAGGCAGCAGATGGTTTTTCCCAGTATCGAATTGAAAGAAGCCTTGAGAAATCTTCCTAAACCGTGGCCGATCGATCCCATTCCAGATATTCAAGAAGAGATTCGCAAAAATCCCGTGAGGGTTTTTTCCCTTGACGATGATCCAACTGGTTCCCAGACTGTAGAGAACGTATCATTGCTCACAGACTGGTCAGTGGAAAGCCTTGAAAAAGAGCTTGTAAGTGACCAGGAAGCTTCTTTTATTCTTCTTAATACTAGGTCTAAAACGAAGTTTGAAGCTGATTCAATTAATAGGCAGGTTGGAAAAAACCTCCGACAAGTGTCGGAGTCATACGGTACTAAAATTTCTGCCATCTCAAGGTCTGATTCCACGCTTCGAGGTCATTTTCCTAGTGAAATATTGGCCTTGGCGGATGTGTTTATGCCAAATTATGATGCTTTATTATTTCTGGCCTTCTTTTGGGAAGGTGGCAGATACACGATAAATGATGTTCATTATGTGTTAGATGGAGACATGCTAGTTCCTGTTGCAAAAACGGCGTTTGCTCATGATGCAGCTTTTGCCTATAAATCATCAAATCTTAGAAATTTTATGGAAGAGAAATTTGGCGGAGAAGTCCAGGCAAGTGAAGTGCTCTCAATATCAATAGAAGATATAAGAGTGGGAGGCCCTGATAGGGTCCAGGATATCCTCATGTCACTTCAAGAAAAAAAACTTTGCATAGTTAATGCTGCTGATATGAGAGATGTTGATGTCTTTACTTTGGCTTGTCTTCGTGCTGAATCAAACGGGAAACAGTTTATGTATCGGACTACGGCCTCCTTTATAAGGTCTAGGATAGGTCAATCTGAACATCCTCTTCTTACCAGTAAGGAGGTAGTTGCTAATGAATCGGGAGGGGGTCTGATAGTTGTGGGTTCTCACGTCCCTAGTAGCACGGATCAACTGAATGAACTCTTAAAACTGCCATATGTCGAAGGAATTAATATGGATGTTGAGTCAGTTTTGTCAGAGGCGCCGGAGCTTGTCTCATCAGTCATTAAAAGGGTTGATGATGCGTTATCATCCTCAAGAGACGTCGTACTCTACACGAGTCGGGACGTTATCACAGGGTCTACCCCAGAGGAATATTTGGAGATTGGCTCAAAGATAACTGATACGTTGGCTAAAATAGTAGCTAACCAAGAGATTAAACCGCGGTTTATTATTTCAAAAGGCGGTACGACATCAGAAAAATTACTTATCGATGCTATGGGAGTAAGAAAAGCCACCGTACCAGGACAAATACTACCTGGGGTTCTAGTTTTGGAGCTTGGGCCAGAAGCTAAATACCCAGAATTAAAAATGATTCTATTTCCGGGTAATGTTATGGGGGCTACATCAATCGCTGATATAGTCAGGGGTTTTAGAAATCAATAAATGATGTGTTTACAACTTGTTCAGGGGACTTGAAAGGTCTAATTGTGACTCGGTTATCGTTAATCTCTTATTTGAGCCAAAGAACTTCGTCGACATACTATCTGTTAAGAAGTGCGGTTATGGCTGACAGGATCAATGTAGGCAAGTAAATCCATCCAGTTGATTCGAACGATAGTACGATGAATATCATCATTATTACCGCTGCGCCCCATGAATACGATCGCCATCTCCAAATCACGGTGGATTGAGTATTTTGATCCAGGGGAGCCCGAGTTGGGTTTGCCATCACAGTAGATAATAATGCTACCCCAGTGACTATCCATGGGAACAATATTATTAACATGGAGTCTTCTATACTAATTGTGACAGGACTATCGGAGTCTATCTTCTTGTTGGTGGTAAGAAGCAATATCCATACGATTCCTATGACCACGGTTGATAAATGAGATACTCCAGCAAATATGATGGCTCGATTGATCTGCTTCATGGCTTTATGTTACTTTCAGCCTGTAAATTCGTTAATGGAGTTATTTTCAATCATTAGTTTGTTGGAGGATTTTGAAAATAAATCATTATTTGATGGTGTATCTGAAGTGGTAATAATGCATTGTTCGTACTCGGAAATACGGTCCAGTATCAGGGCTCTACGGCTTTGATCTAGTTCCGAAAATACGTCATCAAGCAAGAGAATGGGTTTCTTTCCTCTTTGTTGTTCTAGATACATAGCTTCAGATAATCTTAAAGATAAAACGGCAGTTCGTGATTGGCCTCTGGATGCAAATCTGCTTGCCTCTTTGCCAGATATGGATATTTCAATATCGTCCCTATGGGGGCCAACCGATGTAGCTGCCATTGATATGTCTTTGGGTTGAGACATCTTTAAGCTTTCCCGTAACAATCCTTGCAAGTTTGCCAATTCGTGTTGTTCATCTAATGGAGCAGATGGCCTGTAAGAGATTTTCATTTTCTCATTTTCCGCACTCATTTCGGAATGTAGCTGGCTTGCATTTATTGACAAGGTCTCAATCGCGTGTAAGCGTTCTATTATTATGTTTGCTCCTAATTTTGACAATTGTTCATCCCAAAATTCCAGCTCTGTAGCGGATGATGCCCCTTCTCTTATATTTCTTAGGAGATGATTTCTCTGTGTATTTGATTTTTGGTAGAGTTGGAGTGATTTCAAGTAGTCTCTGTTGGTCTGGCACAATAAAATATCGAGATAACGCCTTCTCCCTGATGGGCTTCCATAGATAATGTTTAAATCTCCAACCGTGAACAAAACTGCATTCAATATACCCACTAAATCCATTGATCTTTTTGGAGAACCGTTAATGCGCACGAACTTCTGTGCAGTGAATTTGTCATAATTATCAGAAGGCTGGCATTGGTAGTGAATTTCCAATTGATTTGAGATTTCTTCATTGTGGATTTGTGCTGCTATTTTTGCATAAACTAGATCGTTTATTGAATTAAGGTGTATGAGATCTCGGTCAGTATTTGCTCTTGGTGATTTCCCGATGGCCAACATGTATATGGCTTCAAGTAGATTGCTTTTCCCGTGTCCATTTTTACCGTATATCACTGTCTTTCCCAGGGACAGAGATAGCTCAAGGTTCGTGTAGTTACGAAAATTTAAGAGGGTCAAATGGGAGACGAAAATTATGTGGCTCCTAATAGTGAATCAGGTCTTGTTAGGATTGTCGATTTGTTGGGATTCTAGCATGTATAAATACCTTAAAAAGTGATGAAACATAGAATATATGTTAATTTTTTAAAAAAATAGACGGTTAAGGTGATCATGGAGGATAAAAAGTGACGCATGTTTTGGCCCTTGCAGGAGGTGTAGGAGGAGCTAAATTAGTTCTTGGATTATCGTCTTTACTGTCTCAGGAGTGTTTGACTGTTGTTGTAAATACAGGTGACGACGAAGAGTTTTTTGGACTTCACGTTTCTCCGGACATAGATACTGTCTCATATAATTTGGCTGGGATCTCTAACATAGAAGCTGGATGGGGTATTGAAGGTGAATCTTTCCGTATGTTGCAAAGGCTGGAGAGTTTGGGGGTTGATACATGGTTCAAACTTGGAGACTTAGATCTGGCAACTCATGTGAGGCGTACGCAACTGCTAAGGAGTGGCCATACTTTGAGCGATACTACGGGAATTATATGCAGGTCTATGGGTATAAACCACGAGATAATTCCAATGACGGACGGCCAAGTAAGAACGGTACTTCAGACTACAGAAGGCTCGCTTAAATTTCAGGAATATTTTGTTCAACGTAAATGTGAGCCCATTGTGACCGACATAACCTACACGGGATCTGAATTATACGAAGCATCAAGTGGTTTTAAACGTGCTATCGATGTGTCCGACGTACTGGTTTTTTGTCCCTCTAATCCTTTTTTGAGCATAGCTCCCATGCTTGCGCTTAAAGATATCCGAAAAAAAATTGCGGCTTTTACTGGTCCTCGTGTAGTCGTGTCACCGGTTATTGGAGGCAGGGCGCTCAAAGGTCCTACATCAAAGATTCTCGAAGAATTAGATCACGAGGTATCTTCGTTGGGAATAGCACGAATGTATCAGGGAATATGTGATACATTCGTCTTGGATAATACGGATATAGAGTTTGAGGCTGATATCAGGAAACTAGGTATGGACGTTTGTGTAACCGATACGATCATGGAATCTCTTGAGGATAAAATTGGTTTAGCGAGGGTTATTTTGGAGATTTGTAATTAATTGCCAAAAAAAGGTTTTCGTATTCTTATACCTATGAAGAACCCTTGCGATACTAAATCTAGATTGTCAACGGTTTTTTCGGTGGCCCAAAGGGTTGAGTTATCCCTCAATATGCTAGATAGGGTTGTAACTGCATCTAAATCTTCTATAGCCAACGATACAGTTATTGTGGGGAGTGACTCTGTAAAGTTTTGGTCAAATGAACACGATGTTGATTGGATTGGTGCCTCAAACAATGATCTAAATGAAGATTTGCACTTAGCAATGTGTCAAAGTGCCCAAGATGAATTTGTGCCTATATATATACCCGGGGATGTTCCTTTTGCAAAATCAAGTGATATAAATGAAGTCATAAAATCTTCAAACGATGGATCTGGAGTTGTATTAGTTCCGTCCGGACAAGATGGCGGTACGAATTGTTTTTTAAATCCGTTCCCCCTATTTTTTAAACCGTTGCTAGGCATAAATAGTTTTGAAAGACACATTCAATTTGTTGAAAACCAGAATGTCCCTTTTTCTGTTAAGCGTTGTTCAAGCTTATTGTTGGACTTGGATACAGAATCGGATTTGTCTCGTTGTGATTCGATAGAGCCTGGTTTTAGAGACCGTCTAGGAAAGCCCGTTTAAGAGTGAGAGTAAATGCCTGATAAAAATAAGATTGGTGTTTTATTGCCAACAAGGGCCCTTGTTATGCAAGATGCCCAGCCCAAAGGTATCGATGAAATTATTCGAATGGCAAAAATAGTGGAGGAAATAGGGTTGGATTCTGTTTGGGTGGGAGACAGTTTGACTGCAAAACCCCGTCTTGAGCCTCTTACGACGTTATCCGCAATATCAGCCCATACGTCACGTGTTCGGTTAGGTACAGCAGTCATGTTGGGTGCATTAAGACATCCAGTCTCCTTGGCTCAGTCGGCAACAACCGTTGATTTGATATCTGAAGGTCGCTTGGTATTAGGCATGGGTGTCGGAGGAGCGTTCAATGACATACAACGGAAAGAATGGAATGATGTTGGGATTGATCCGAAATACAGGGCTGGACGGTTTGAGGAATTATTGAAAATATTTAAACCTCTTACAAGGGGAGAGTCGGTTACTTTTGACGGTAGGCATTTTACTTTAGAAAATGTTTCTATTAACCCGATTTCAGTTCAGGAAAATGGGGTACCTGTTTTGATTGCAGCTCATGGAAGAATGGATTTGGAAAGACAATATAAAAGGGTGTCCTTGGGAGATGGCACTATTTCCATTTCGGATTACCCGGAAGAATACTCCCGAGGTCTTCAAAAGATAAATGCCTTTAACGTTAAACGTGAAGGTCTTAAACCATTTGAAAAAGTTTTCTATATGACAATAAATGTCAATCACGATAAGGATCTAGCTCTGGCTGATGCTGACGAATTTATAAAACTTTATTATGGTATGAATATCTGGTTGGATAGATGGGGTCCTTGGGGTTCACCAAAAGAGATAATCCAAAAAATTAAGTCTTATTTTTTAATTGGAGCAAACACAATAGTTGTCAGATTCGCTTCGCTACAACAGGAGCACCAATTAGAAATTTTTAACAATGAAGTGTTGCCAGGTCTTGATTCAGAGATTGATAGCAATCTCAACTAAGGTCGTTTTGGTTGGACCAACTCAGTAAATTCTTCCTCTGTAAGTATTGGTGTTCCCAACCTAATTGCGTCAGATAGCTTGGAGCCCGAACCTTCTCCAGATATCAGGTAAGAAGTATTGCTGCTAACACTATTGCTCACAGAGCCACCCTGTTCAGTGATTAGATTTTGTATATCTGAGCGACTGTAATGATTCAGTTTGCCTGTCACGACAAATCTTAATCCTAGTAGGAGTTGGACTTCTGCGTTGTCACGATGTGCAGGCTCTACGACGTTGACACTAGCTTCGATCAATTTGTTTATGACGTTCTGATTTGCAACATTTTGGAAGTATTGAACGATATTATTGGCAATTATTGGTCCGACGGATGGAATTAGGGAGATATCTGCTTCCGAGGCTGTTGAAATATTTTGGATGGTTTCGAATCTTTTCGCTATGACCCTTGCTACTTCTACACCTACATTACTTATACCTAAGGCCGCCAATAATCTTGAAAGGCGCCGATCTTTACTTTTTTTTATTGCATTTATAAGGTTTGATGCCTTTTTTACTCCCATTCCATTGAGGCTTAGTAGATCTTCCATTTCTATGTAATAAACATCAGCTACATCCACAATTATTTTGTTTCTGATGAGTAACTCACCTACTTTCGGCCCCATTCCCTCAATGTCCATCGCGGCCTTGCTAACGAAATGTTCTAGTAGTCGTATCAATTGGTCTGGGCAGGATGAACTAAGGCAATATGTTGCTGATTCATCAATGTTCCGTGATATTGGGCCATTGCAGCTCGGGCAATAATCGGGCATTGAGAATATGGCTTCTGAACCATCCCTTCGGAGTGTATCGCTTCTAATTATTTGAGGGATTACTTCCCCTGCCCTTTCAACGACCACCCAATCACCTATTCGAAGATCCTTAGTTTCAATATAGTCTGCATTGTGGAGAGTAGCTTGCTTTACGATTACCCCCCCTACATTAATGGGGTCTAATACCGCATATGGATTAATGCTACCTGTTCTTCCGACATTGACAGATATGTTCAGTAGTCGTGTTGTGGCTTGGGTGGAGGGGAATTTATAAGCAATTGCCCACCTTGGTTCTCTGCCTATAGTACCAAGTTGATTTTGCAATTCTAGGTTATCTACTTTCACAACTATCCCGTCGCAGTCATAATCCAAGTTTTTGCGGTTCTGTGTCCATTTGTTGTAATAACTAATGGCTTGTTCAAGCCTGTTACAGATTTCATTGTTAGGATTGATTTTAAATCCCAATGTTTGCAAATAACGGAGAGATTCGCTCTGCTCAGCATAGATTTCATCACTGGACCACCCAATGCCATATACGTATATGTCGAGAGGTCGATTGGAGGTTATTGATGGGTCTAACTGGCGAAGTGATCCGGCCGCAGTATTTCTTGGGTTGGAATATGTTGAAAGTCCCTGTTC
>CAZUHE010000014.1:0-6354 GCA_964620395.1 uncultured Dehalococcoidia bacterium | reverse complement strand
ACATCATTTCGACCTAAGGCATTTGTTACGCGTTGATACCAATTTTTTAAATCATCATCATTAAATGCGTTCCCGAGGCTTAACATGGGTACTTCATGAGGAACGGTTCCGAATTCTTTTACTGGTTCTGATCCCACACGTTGAGTCGGTGAATTTTGACTTCTCAGATGTGGATTTTCAGATTCAAGTTGCCGTAAAGTTTGCATTAATTGGTCAAAGTCATGGTCGTTTATCTCTGGCTGAGCTTCTATGAAATATAAGTGGTTGTGTCTTTCTATTTCCTCTCGAAGTCTAGATATTGCTAACTGTTGATCCATTGGAGCCTTTTCATTTTTTTGTCGCTTGGGAAGTTTTGAAACTATCAAACAAGTATCATTTTAGTAACATGCGCGATCTAATCTTACCCCACATTGCCACTTACACATTTCATTGGTTAAATTTAAGTCTCTAGACGCCCGTATAATCTGAATATATACTCGATTAAGCAAATAATAACTAAACAAAGTAATAAATCCTCATTTTATTAAGGAAGGCTCCGTACATCAGTGCCATACGCCGAAGAAATTCAGCAATTTGTTTCTAAATACCCCGCCTTAAAGGCCATAGGCAATACCCCTCTTGTCGAAATTGATGGGTTGACTGGTACAGGCAATGCTTTGATTTATGCAAAGTACGAGCATCTCAATCCCGGCGGGTCTATCAAAGATAGGCCAGTTTTGCGGATGTTAGTGGATGCTATTTTGTCTGGAGACCTCAATGAAGATATGACAATACTAGATGCTACGTCAGGTAATGCTGGTATTGCTTATGCCATGATTGGTGCTATTTTGGGGTATCAAGTGAAATTAGTCATGCCTGAAAATGCAAGCGAAGAGCGAAAAAAAAGGTTAATTGCGCATGGGGCTGATTTAGTTTTTACAGACCCTCAAAAAGGATATGATGAAGCCTTGTACGAGGTTAAGCGTATGTACGATGCTGACCCTGATTCATACTTTTATTGTGATCAATATAGTAACGAAAACAACCCCAAAGCTCATTACGAAACAACGGCGGTGGAGATAATAGAACAGGCGCCAAACCTTACACATTTTGTAGGAGGAGTAGGAACTGGTGGAACGATTAGCGGTATAGGGCGTAGGTTAAAAGAATATAATTCTAATATAGAGATTGTGTGTATAAACTTCGATGAATGGCCCGGGGTGGAAGGATTAAAGACGATTAGTGAAGGTCACATAATTCCAGAAACTTTTGATACAGAAATTGTGGATAGGATGATGGACATAGATGTTATTAAAGGATACGAAATTTCTAAACATATGGCGAGGAAAGGAATCTTCGTTGGGCAGTCTTCAGGAGCATACTTGTTAGGAGCGCAGATGTTAGCGAAGGAAAATAAGGCTGGTCATATTGTGACTATTTTTAATGATATTGGTGAAAGATATTTCTCCACGTTGATGTGGGAATAGTTGGTAATTATTGCCTGAGGGGAATGCCCTAGTACTAAGTTAAAAAATGGGTCTGGAAAGATAAATGGAATACCTCACAGAACATCAGATCAACAAATTAAAAAAAATTGATACCCCTACAGTAGCAAATGCTGTGGAGTTGCACCCAACCAGGATTAATACCCAAGGTTTCATGGGTTGGAATATTCAATGTCTATTTCCTGATTTGGAAGTTATGGTGGGCCAGGCAGTTACCGCTACGTTCAATACCACTACCACAGGAAAAAATAGAAGTAAAAAAGTTTGGCTGGAATGCCTACAAGAAATTGACACAATGCCTGTGCCAGTTGTTATTGTTGGAAAAGATGTTGGGCCAAGACCGTTTCATGGTTGTCATTTTGGTGATGGTATGGCCAATGTTGCAAAAAGAGTAGGTGCTGTTGGCCTGGTTACAGATGGTGGAGTTAGGGATATTGAGACAGTAAGGTCTA
The DNA here is from genome assembly GCA_964620395.1 of uncultured Dehalococcoidia bacterium. Lineage (GTDB taxonomy): Bacteria > Chloroflexota > Dehalococcoidia > Lucifugimonadales > UBA826 > CAZUHE01. The sequence goes on along the minus strand of CAZUHE010000014.1, from coordinate 4,418 downwards.
TGGGATTTCATTTGTTTGCTGCAGGGGCCGTACCAGCACACGGTAACTTTGGGCTCGATGAAACCATGGTGCCGGTGGAAGTAAGTGGTGTCCTCGTGAATCATGGTGACGTAGTTCATGCGGACCTGAATGGAGTGGTTGTTTTTCCGGTGGAGCTTGCCGATTTTGTGATCGAAGAATCAAAAAATGTGCACAAAAAAGAAGCTGCTCAATTTGAATGGGTTAACAGTAATCTGTTTAATTTGGATGAAATGAATTCATCAAATTAACCTCTTTCGAAATATATCAGGGTTTCCGTTAATAGAGTTATTATATGTCAAGATTAACGACGGTTAGAGCGTTAGTCTGGATAAAATTTCTTCGAGGTTCTACTTCGTCCCCCATAAGCACTGTAAAAGTTTCATCAGCTTGTGGTTGGTCTTCGACACTGACCTGTAGTAAGGTCCTTGTATCTGGATTCATGGTAGTATCCCACAGTTGGTTAGAATTCATTTCTCCCAACCCTTTGTACCTCTGCAGGCTTACATTACGTTTACTATTTAGCTGTAACATCACTTCTTCACGTTCACTATCTGTGTAGGCATATTGTTCTTTGCGCCCCACACTAATTTTATACAGAGGTGGCTGAGCGATGTACAGGTGTCCATGTGTAATCAATTCAGGCATGTGTCGAAAGAAAAATGTTAGCAGAAGGGTTCTTATATGGGACCCGTCCACATCAGCATCACACATTATTATCACCCTGTGATATCGTAATTTTTCGACATCGAATTCTTCATCCAGCCCGGCGCCAAGCGCAGTGATCATAGATCTAATAGCGTCGTGGGCTACAATTTTGTCAGGTCTTGCCTTCTCCACATTTAATATTTTTCCCCAGAGAGGTAATATAGCCTGAAATCTTCTATCTCGACCCATTTTGGCGGTACCGCCGGCTGAATCTCCTTCGACTAAATATATTTCGCATAGCTCGGGATTTTTCTCAGAACAATCTGCTAATTTTCCTGGTAATCCCCCGCCGTCCATGGCGTTTTTTCTGATTATGAGCTCCCTAGCTTTTCTGGCAGCTTCACGAGCTCTTTGGGAAGTCATGCATTTATCGATGATTGCTTTAGCTTCCCTCGGATTATCTTCTAAAAATATTTGTAAGGCCTCTCCTAGTACGGTCTCTACTTGCGTACGAGCTTCAGGGTTGCCGAGCTTGTTTTTTGTTTGCCCTTCAAATTGAGGATCTTGTAGTTTGACACTTATGACAGCAGTGAGTCCCTCACGGGTGTCTTCACCTGCCAAATTTGGTTCGGTATCCTTTATTAATTTTGACTTTCGACCATAATCGTTCATCACACGTGTGAGAGCGGCCCTAAATCCTGTTACATGGGTCCCACCGTCAATAGTGTTGATACAATTTGCAAAAGCATAGACAAATTCACTAAATGAGTCGTTATATTGAAGGGCTACCTCAACTTTAGTTCCTTCAAAGTCTTTTTCCACGTATATAGGGTTCTCATGAACAACCCCTCTGTGTTGGTTTAAGCCTCGTACAAAACTTGAAATACCACCGTCAAAATAGTAGGAAACTTGATTGTTTGGCCATCGGCTCTTGTGCCAGTCACTCCGAAGCGTTATAGATAACCCCTTGTTGAGATAGGCCATCTCTTTAAATCGGGTAGACAAAATTCCAAAATCATATATCAGTTCACCGAAAATCTCAGTGTCAGGCAAAAACTCTATAGTAGTTCCCGATGTTCCTTTTTGGGAGTCAGGAGCTGCCTCTTTGGACATTTCAGTCTGAGTACGGCCTCTAGCGTATTTCTGCCGGTGTAGTTGGTCTTCTCTGGTCACTGTGACCTCGACCCATTCTGATAACGCATTTACCACGGAGGCCCCCACACCATGAAGTCCGCCGGAAACGGCATAAGCTTTTCCACCGAATTTCCCTCCAGCATGTAGAGTTGTCATTACCGTTTCCACAGCTGTCATTCCTGTAGTAGGATGCTTGTCAGTGGGTATGCCGCGACCATCATCCACTACACACACGGAGCCATCTTCACGGATTGTTACGCTAACAGACGTGCAATGGCCAGCCATAAACTCGTCGACACTGTTATCGACAATCTCGTATATAAGATGATGTAATCCTCTTTGGTCGGTACTCCCTATGTACATGCCAGGCCGTTTACGGACGGCTTCCATACCCTCAAGGACTTGGATGTCACTGGCTGAATAATTGTCTTCGTCTTTATGTTTTAACGTTGCCATACCCCTACTCCGAACTTAATGGTTCACTAAACCCACGCAGATTTTCAAGCTACAGCGAAACCTTGCGGGGTGCTAATTTGGCGCATCACAATTAAGGATTGATCTGCAATAAATGCTATTTACAAAAGCTACACATTTTTACGTACATTCAACTCCCAATCCCACCAATTATAATGGTCGAAAAACGTGGCTGAAAAATCAAGCAATTTACATCCTAAATTATAGCAGATAAGTGGTTATCACATGAATAATTCTGATATGTAAAATGAGTGTTGTTTGATGTGCATATGAAGATCATCAATTTACCCGTAGTTGTTAAAATTATTGGCGATATTATCACTTTCTTCAATACACTATGTTTACCTGTTGCATTATTTGATAAAATTGGTGTCCGCAGCCAATCTCCATGGATGAAGGTGATGGTGAGCTTGAGCGTTGATTTGATAGGACAAATGGAACTTGTTTTGTGCAATGACGTTAGCTTCTCATCTGGAGATTGGACTCTAGTTAAAGGAAGTTGGCGAAATGACATACACTCATCAAGATCCCATCGCGATAATAGGGTGCGGTAATGTAGGTGGCGCTATCGCTATTGCTCTATCCAGAGCCGGATATCATGTTGTTTCCGCTGCAAGCAGAACTTTTTCATCAGCTGTTAAGTTGGTTGAATTTAGTGGTGCTCAGAAGGCATATGAATCTATTCAAGATGCTGTTGAATTGGCGGAAGTGATTTTTATCACAACACCGGATGATTTTATTAAAACGACAGCTGAATCTATTGCGTGGAGACCGCGCCAAGCTGTAATACATTGCTCAGGTGCTGCGTCTTTGGATGTGTTTGACAACATCCTTGACCAAAAAATTAATCCCGGGGCCTTGCATCCCCTTCAGGCTTTTTCGTCAATTCATTCAGGTGCGGATAGCATATCGGGCATAACATTTGGCGTCGAGGGGGGAAAAGACATTAGGCCTTATTTAGAACAAATAGGTAGAGATCTTGGTGCCAACACAGTCTTTCTAAAATCGTCTGATAAAGCACTTTACCATTTAACTGGGGTGCTTATGGGTAACCTTCTAACCGAATATTTGGGAGTGGCAGCTCAGTTGTGGGAACACATCGGTTTTTCAAGACAAGATGGGATAGATGCCTTAATACCTATGATGAAACAAGTTGCTGATAATGTAGAAAAAGATGGAATCCCTGCCGCAGTTGCCGGGCCATATGTGAGAGGAGATCTCGGAACCATAACGAAACATATAGATGCGCTTCACGCCTTTGAACCAAATCTGATTCCTTTTTATTGTCAATTAGCGTTGGTGGGGTTCGGCTTTGCTGAAGAAAAAGGAACCCTAACGTCAGATCAACGATCCCAAATACGTTCTATGCTTAATAAGGCTCTTGTTGAAACAAAGGAGTAGTGATGAGAGTTACTATCAATGATATCCAAAGAATGAAGGATAAAGCCGATAAAATTTCTATGATTACTGCGTATGATTACACTTCTGCTATTTTGTCGGAGAGTGCAGGAGTCCCAGTAATCTTGGTAGGTGACTCTCTTGGTCAAGTTGTCATGGGGTATGACTCTACCATTCCTGTGACCATGGATGACATGGTTCACCACATACGTATGGTATCCAGAGCTACGAATGCATCACACATTGTAGGAGACTTACCCTTTATGAGTTATCAGGTCGGTAAAGATGATGCTCTTGTCAACGCCGGCAGGTTACTGAAGGAAGGTGGTTGCCAGTCAGTTAAACTGGAAGGAGGTACCTCGGTTGTTGGTGTCGTCGAAGCAATCGTTACTTCTGGTATCCCAGTTATGGGACATATTGGTTTGACTCCCCAATCAGTAAATCAACTGTCCGGGTATAAATTGCAAGGGAAAACCGTTGGCCCCGCAAAGAAAATCATAGAGGATGCTTTAAATTTGGAAGATGCGGGAGCTTATGCGATTGTTTTAGAGTTGATACCCAGAGAATTGGCTGAACATATAACCAATCAGTTAAGTATCCCTACTATCGGGATTGGGTCAGGGCCTATGTGTTCTGGACAAGTACAGGTTTTTCACGATTTGATAGGGTTGTTCCCGGATTTTAAACCAAGACATAGTCGACGTTATGCTGATTTAGCACCTAGGATTCAAGATGCAATTGAGAAT
>CAZUHE010000013.1:0-20884 GCA_964620395.1 uncultured Dehalococcoidia bacterium | reverse complement strand
TCGCGTCAATTGCCTTTATACCAGTCTGTACAGGAGTATCTACTGATTTCCTGATTGCCACGTTAGGGGCAACAATTTCAACTTCTCTTGAATGACTAGAATCAACAGGACCCTTTCCGTCTATGGGCGCCCCTATCCCGTCCAACACTCTACCGAGGAGATTCTCCCCCACAGGCACCTGCATGACACTTCCAGTCCCTCTTACTTCTGTTCCTTCCATTATCGTTGAAGGGTCACCTAAAATGACTACACCAACGCTTTCTTCTTCCAAATTCAAGGCCATACCGGATATGCCACCTTCAAATTCTACAAGTTCGTTATAAGCCACTGCTGACAAACCGTGGACTTGAGCGATCCCATCTCCTACCGCTATAACCGTGCCCACATCCACCATTTTTAGCTCAGCACCAAAACCTTCAATCTGTTTTTTGATGACCGAAGCTATATTCTGTCCTCTGACAGCCATGTCTCCCTCCGTATTTTCTTATTACTGATGACTTCCAATAATTAAATCTTTACAAATCAACCCACAACCTCACGTTTCATGTCCTCAATTCGAGTCCTCAAACTCCCATCCATAACCCTGTCTCCCACTCGAACCAGAAAACCTCCTAAAATATCAGCCTCCACTCTGTTGGTCAGTGTAAGTTCTTTACCAACTATTGAGGACACATAATCCTTAATCTTTTCTTCTTGCTGTTTTGTCAATTGAACTGCAGTCACTATCTCAGCCCTTTCTATACCTTTGTCAGCATCCAAGAACTCTTGAACATAATCTGCAATTTTCGGCAAGATCGAAACAGAGTTTCGCAAAGACAAAAGACAACACAAATGCACTGCGTCAACATTTACTTCACCGGAGAAAACATCTTTAATCAAACTTGTTTTTTTTTCATTGCCCACATTGGGCGAGTTAACAAATGCCAAAAAATCAGGGTCAAGCGTCGATGCAGACAAGACCGACAAATCTTCGACCCATTGTTCAATGTTATTTTTCTCAGTTGCTATCTGATATACCGCCTGTGCATACCGTCTAGCTGATGTCATCCGTGACATATCATTCCTTTTGGTTGGAAGTTTCTTCCAAGACGCTCTCGATTAATCTCTCGTGCTCTTTTTCATCTAAAGAAGTACGGACTATTTTTTCAGCCGCCGTGATCGCTAACCCAGCAAATTCCTTCCTTATCTCCTGTATGGCAGCTTCCTTTTCCCTTTCTATATTAGTGAGGGCCCGCTCTCTCTCAGCTTCCATATCCTCTTTGACTTTGGCCATCTCATCTTCTCTGTAGCGGTCTGCGGTTTCTCTAGCCTGGCCTATCAATTTCTGACCTTCGACTCTTGCTTCCGAAAGTTGTTCTTGAATTGACTCCTCTGCTTTTGCAGCTTCTTTCCTTGCATTTTCAGCGGCTTTCAAGCCAGATTGAATTTTCTCAGCCCTCTGGTCCAGCATCCCAACAAGAGGTTTGTATAGCAATTTGGAAAGCACCACGAACAATATGACAAAGCTAACTACCTGGGTAATAAGCCCGGGTAAATTTATTCCTAGAGCATCCATTTAGTTCTCCTCATCTTACAAATTATTACTGTCTGGCATAAATAAATATGCCTTGACAGTAAACGGCGCCCGGGTTAAACGAACTTTATGATTATTGCCACAACCAAAGCATAAATCGCTATAGCTTCAGTAAATGCAATTGCAAGAATCATATTTTGCTGTATTTGACCACCTGCTTCAGGGTTCCTTCCCAAAGCTTCCATTGCCTTCGCAGCAAGCATACCTATTCCGATCGCAGGGCCAATGGCTCCTAAACCTATAGCCAACCCCGCTCCTATATTCATTATGTCGCCTTCCATTTTTAAACTCCTTTCGTTTTGAATCTGTTATTACTCTAAGTTTTAAACCAATCAATGGTGATCATTATCACCGTGACTTACACTAGCCATAGATGCGAACACCAAGGTTAGCATTGAAAATATAAACGCCTGTATGACGCCGACAAAAAGCTCTAAACCGAGGAAAGGAATAATACCTATCATCGGCAAAAGAAAACCCATAGCCATCAGTAACACTTCTCCAGCAAAAATATTGCCAAAAAGCCTGAAGGTAAAACTTACAACCTTAGCTAGTTCACTAATCAGTTCAAGTATACCTACAAAAAATCCAATGGGGCCTTCTTTGAAATTGATGAACTTACCAACATGAAGGCGAACACCTAAAATACTAAAACCCCAAAAGTGAACCATTACCATGGCTACAATCGCCATCGCTAAAGTGGTGTTTACGTCCGTGTTTGCACTGCGTAAGTAGGGAACTAAATGACCGGCCCTTTTGTTTTCTCCAACATCACCATGTTTTGCTTCATATTCCGAAAAAGTCAACTCATCCTTCAAAGAACCAGGGGAAAGAAAATTAACCGCACCTAACTTTGAGAATACATGTAGCTTCACAGAATCGAGATGGGATTTATCATGGTGTTCGTCAGCATGATGCCCATTATCTTTCTTTTCATTTTCCAGTTTTTTGTCATGAGTAAGAGCAGGATCGTGGTATTCGTGCACATCGTGGTGATGAGCTATTTCTTCCGGATCTGCTATCCGGCCTACTGTAGCAAAACCAGGCAATATACCCATCCAGTTTGCAATGACAATAAAAGCAAATATTGTAAATACCAGAGGGAAAAAACGTCTCGCTTTTTCCTTCCCAGCAACACTTTCACAAAGAGTTAGAAAAAATTCGACTATAAGTTCAACAAGGGCTTGCAGGCGTCCAGGGACTTCATTCATCCTAGCTCGAAGATAAATCCCTAAACCGATAAGAACTCCCATCGCCAACCAAGTAGTAACCATGGTGTTCATCAATTTGAAGCCAGCCACCTCAGTAACAAGTTCAGCGGGTAACTGAATCGCTGGCAACGAACTTGACAAGAAACCCAGTCCAAAGGCTTCACCCAGAGCTCCACCCAGAATGCTTAACACAAAAACAGCTGCGACGATTATTAATATAGCTAAAGCCCGTGGACTTCCCAGCATTTTTGACACAGCTACATTCGACTCCTAGTTATGATTCTCTGATCCACTTTTAAGGACTGCATTCAACATCCGATACATACCACTTATGGCAAATGTTAATCCCAGGCCGACACCTATTAGAGTCAGTATGGGTCCAATCCCAAAAACATCATCTCCCCACATACCCAATAAAGCACCAGCTCCTATGCATAGACCAACAAACCAACCGATCCCAACCAGCTTTAAAACTGTAGTCATGCCACTGGGGGATAAGGTACTTCTATCGGACAACCAGATAAGATTATCACAATATTTAAACCATGGTCAAAGCAAACAAAATAACAATTCTCAAAGGTACAAACGCAACCAACATTTGTCATCACCAACCGTCAGTGTTTCAAACCTTATTTATTACCAAGATCTTCTAAATCTAGACTGTCTACAAAATCCGTAAAAGCGGAAAGTTTTTCCAATTCCTCTTCTTTCACTTGTGTGCGAGCTAGTTGATCTTCACCAGATTGATTTTCAACTATATCTTCTTCAAGAGTTATAGCAGCCATTTCCACTACTGAGTCTTCAGCAAAAATTGGTGACCCAGACCTCACAGCTAGAGCCAAGGCATCACTCGGCCTAGAATCAATTTCGATTACGTTACCTCTAAAATCGACAAGGATTTTCGCAAAAAAAGTATCGTCCTTGAGTTCCGACACAACCACCCCTTTTACTGTTGCTCCAAGATTTCCAATTATAGATCCCAACAGATCATGCGTCATCGGTCGTTGAACTTCTACATCCATCAATTTAAGACGTATTGCCTCAACCTCAAAATGACCTATAAAAATCGGGAGATAAAGATCTGAATCTTTTACCCGAAGAACAACCGCTCTTTGTTGAGTCTCACGCCTTACCCTAATGCTCTCTATTTCTAGTTCTAACATTATGTTTGTCCTTGACAGTTATGCTAGGCAACGCCTAACAGTTAGGGTGCACAATTTTAGTTTCATCGGTAGCCAGTGTCAACGAAACAAACCAACATCACTCTTAAATATCTTTCTTTATTACATATTGTTTGACCATCTTATCTACCTGTGACCTAGGTAATACAAGCTTTCTAGAACAATTATCACACTGTATTCCTATGTCCGCCCCAATTCGATACACAGCCCATCCGTAACCTCCACAAGGATGCGGTTTCCTAAGTATTAGATGATGTCCTATAGCATAATCAAAATGTTCACTCAAATAGGCCTCTTTATCTTCAGCAAAACATCATTTACTTGCTCCTTTAATTTCTTTGCAGCCATACCGGCAGCCATTCCGTAATCTACTGGATTATCCGAAGCGTAAATAATACTCCGAGAAGAACTGATTATTAGGTTATACCTTGATGGTGATATACCGCCGACAATCGATGCATGTAAGTCGCCGTCCTGCGATCCAATACCAGGAACCAAAATCGGAATATCAGGACTAATTTGTCGAATAGATTCCAATTCATTTGGATAGGTTGCTCCAACAACAAGACCCACATTCTTATTGAAGTTCCATTCATTTGCTTCCCTAGCTATCATTTCGTATACCTTACCATTACCATTTCTAGTGGTATCCCCAATATTTTGAAATTGATACCCGTCAGGGTTAGAAGACTTACACCACACAAACACACCCTTATCTTCATATTGTAAAAAAGGGTCTATAGAATCTCGGCCAGCAAACGGATTCACCGTTGCTGCATCGAAATCCCATTGTTCAAAAATGGCTTTAGCGTATCTTTCCATTGAACTGGAAATATCCCCTCGTTTCGCGTCCCCAATCAAAATTAGTTCAGGATTAATTTCTCTTACAAATTTTACGACTTTTTCAAGAGTTTTAAGTCCTTCAATTCCAAAAGCTTCGAAAAAAGCTAAATTCGGTTTAATAGCCGAGACATAGGGTGATACTTCAGTTACGATACTTTCGCAAAACTCATACAAATCATCTACCTGCATTTGATCGGGATGAGGATCAAGCCCTACACAAATTAAGGATTTTTTTTGATTGACCGTTTCTTCAAGGAAATCGACAAAATAAGGCATATCGCACCAATAAATTATATTTTTCGTATCGCTAACAAAGATTTTCTAATATCATCAAATATAAAGCCAGCCCCAAATGTACCCAATGAACTCAAAAACCTTAAAACAACATTTCAATAAGCTGAATGAGCTATATTCCACAGAAAATTGGTGGCCTGCATCATCTCAATTCGAGGTTATGGTTGGTGCCATACTGACTCAAAACACCAGCTGGAGCAATGTTGATAAGGCGATAAACAACTTGAAGAGCTCAATAGATCTTCATCCGTTAAATATCCTGCGTACTTCAAATGAAATATTAGAGACACTCATATATCCAGCCGGATACTATAGAGTCAAAACTCGCCGCCTTAAGGCATTTTGCGAAATGCTGATAGCTGAATTCGATGGATCAGAATACAAAATGCAACAGCTACCTTGGCAAGAAACCAGATCCATCCTTCTAAATGTGAACGGCATAGGCCCTGAGACTGCGGACGATATACTGCTCTATGCATTAAACAAACCCGTTTTCATAGTTGACCAATACACCATGAGAATTTTCTCACGTCTTGGGTACAGGCCCATATATGACTCATACGAAGAATGGCAAACGTTTTTTATGCAATCATTACCCAATGACGCTGATTTGTTCAAAAAATACCATGCCTTGATAGTCAGTCACGCGCAACGTCTATGTCGTAAAGCCCCTCTATGTGAAGCTTGCCCATTAAATAAAGTCTGCCAATTCGCAACTACTTTTAGAATAGAATCAGATATAAATAAACCGTAAGCCTCTACAATAAAGGATTTTTTTTAACTAGAAATTTTCTCTCAAAAGTTAATATCTTTTCTTTTCTTTGATTATGGGCCCTACTTTCCAAGTGTATTACGCCCCTGTCATTTTTTGTTCTAGAAGGCACCAATGCTATAACTTCACTTTCAGCATATATGGTGTCCCCATGAAATGTTGGGCCTTCATGCACAACAGAGTCATACACGATATTAGCTATTGCTTTCCCAGAGGTTTGCCTAACACTCATTCCAACGACAAGGCTTATCACAAGAAGCCCGTTAACTAAGACCGTACCATGTTGGTGTTCCGACATATAGTTTTCGTCTGTATGAAGAGGATTGTCATTCATGGTGAGCAATGAAAAAAGGTGATTATCCATTTCAGTTATCGTCTTACCTGGCCAATGTTTAAATATTTGGCCTACTGCAAAATCTTCATACCAACCGCCAAAGGTGTCCCGGGAATCAATGACCATATTCTTATTATTCATATCGCGTTCTCCTCAAGCAATCTACGTGCTATAAGCAGTTTCATTATTTCATTTGTACCCTCCCCGATAATCATCAAAGGAGCATCTCTGTAATAACGTTCAACAGGTAAATCTTTTGTGTAACCAATCCCACCATGTATCCTCATCGATTCCATCGCTACTTCACCACACATTTCACTTGCAAAGAGTTTAGCCATTGCAGCTTCTAAATCATTCCTTTCTCCTGAGTCCTTCTTACGAGCAGCATCATATACCATCAAGCGAGCGGCGTGAATTTTAGTGGCCATGTCAGCCAATTTAGTCTGTATAACCTGATGGTTTGAAATAGTCTTACCAAATGTAACGCGTTTCTGTGAGTATAAAATGGCAGCGTCGAATGCGGCCTGAGCAACACCTACAGCTCTGGCTGCTACATTTATCCTCCCGGTTTCCAAACCAGCCATTACTTGATGAAATCCTCTACCTTCCACTCCTCCGATGAGTTCATCAACAGAAATTCTGCAATCATCAAAAAGTAACTCGCAGGTATCGATGCCTCTATACCCCAATTTATCAATGTGCTGACCAACGCTGAATCCTTCTACTGGTTTTTCAAATATGAAACAACTAATACCCTTATGGGCCGGTTGTGCATTCATATCTGTTTTCGCCATCAAAGCAAATACATTTCCGTTCTCACCATTGCTGATTAACATCTTTCTGCCATTTATGACATATTCTTCACCATCTTTCCGGGCAACAGTCGATATATTTTGTGCGTCACTTCCTGCCTCTGGCTCTGTCAAGGCAAGACCTCCCCTTAAATCTCCTGTCGCCATCCTTGGGAGTATTCTTTCTTTCTGCTCCACGGTGCCATAAGTTGCTACTATGTGGCTCAATACATGGTGAGTGCCGATGATCCCCGAAAGACTCATCCAACCCTTACTAATTTCCTCAAAAATAATTGCAAAAGTCTTAAAGTCCAAGTCTAAACCGCCGTATTCAATGGGAATTGTAATTCCGAACAATCCCAACTCTCTCAACTTGGGAATCAATTCGTGAGGATATATGTCGTTTCGGTCATAGTTGGAAGCAATAGGCGCAACATCGTTTTTGACAAACTCGCGGACCATTCTGATGATCTGATTACGTTCGCTTTCGCCTAATTGAGTAGGCAATTTACACCACTCTGCCTAAATAGAACTGTCGATTTGATTATTTATTCGATCCTGGCTTGACCACTACGTCCGACATTACTTGCCGATACCCCAAGGACATTCATGAATCCTTCAGCATCCATATGATTATAAGCACCAACACCTTCCATGGATCCATCATCAGTATACAGAGAATACGGCATGGATTCATTAGTATCATCGGCTGTCTCAAAAAATATTGACCCTTTGTAAATCTTTAGATTAATGGTACCCGTAGCCAATTTATTAAACGACTCCATTGCAGAAAGAGCGGAAGTCGTTGTTACATCAAGCCAGTAACCTTGGTAAATCTGGCGACTTATTAAATTTGAAAGGTATTCATAGTGTTCTCTGGCCCTTCGGTCTAAAATAAATTGCAGGAGAAATTCATAGCTTGTACCTAATAATTCCATGGCCGGAGATTCATACAATCCCCTGGATTTGATCCCAACAAATCGATTTTCAACAACATGTGTACCTATTCCCACGCCATTGCGACCTGCTATGTCATTACAAAAATGAAACAATTCAGTTAACGACATTCGTATTCCGTTGATAGCAACCGGCCGCCCTTCCTCCCATTGTACGGATACATACTGCGGAACATCTGGGGCATCCCAAGGCCATAACCCCATACCCGGCTCCACAAAATCTGGACCTATTGATACTGTTTCAAGATCACCAGCTTCATGTGTCAATCCCAAAAGGTTAGCATCTGTGGAATATTTGGATTCTTTGGCAGGTCTTATCGGTAATCCTTCAGATTCACAGTATTCGATCATTTCAACCCGCCCAGGAAACTTTTTCAAGAAATCCTCATCTCTCCAGGGAGCATAGACTTGAATTTCTGGGTCAATCATATTCGCCGAAAGTTGAAATCGTACCTGATCGTTTCCTCTACCCGTAGCGCCATGAAATAAAACCTTTATATCTCTGGGTTCAAATTCCTTCAAAATGGCTTGTACCGTGATGGGTCTAGCTATCCCGGTAGTATTCCAATAGCCTCCCTCATACCTAGCTTGGGACTGTATTACTTTCAACCCGGCCTCAGCAAGAGGATCCTGACCAGGTATTACCATTGCCTCAGAGGCGCCGCAAGACATCATCCTGTCAGATATAACTTCTATGTTCTCTTCATCGGGCTGCCCCAGATCAACGGTGAAACATTTAACATCTATACCTTTAGTACTCAACCAATGAGTCGTTGTACAGCTGTCTAACCCTCCTGAGACTGCTCCCCCAAAGGTTGTAGAAACATTAGATTTAAATTCACTCCACTTCAAAAAACAGGTGCCTCATTTTGTGGCGTTCGTCAATCCAGTTGCAAGTCGAACTAGTGCTTGATCTATTTCATCCTCAGTAATCGTAAGAACTGGCATAAGCCGTATAGCATTAGGCCTCATAGGGTTCATTAACAACCCTGCCTCATTGCATGCGCTTATTACATCCGGGGTGATGTCGGATTCAAATTCGACCGCCCACAGCAATCCCATCCCACGCACTTCGGTTATGAATTCATAATTATCTTTAAGGCGCCTCAATCCTTCTCCCAGATATTCTCCCATTTTGGTAGTATTTCCGACCACGTCGTTGTCGATCAAATATTTTGTTGAAGCATGAGCTGCTGCACAGGTTAAAGGATTACCACCGAAAGTAGACCCATGATCTCCTGGATCGAAAGCACAAGCAGAGTTTTTAGCTAAGAAAGATCCAATAGGTACTCCTCCCCCCAGACCTTTTGCGAGAGTTATAATGTCGGGCTCTACCCCAAAGCTTTGATACCCGAACAAAGTTCCCAATCTTCCCAAACCGGTCTGAACTTCATCAAATATCAAAAGCATATTATTCTTGTCACACCAGTCCCTAACACCTTGAAGATATCCCTCAGAAGGGATATTAACTCCACCTTCCCCTTGAACAGGTTCAATCATCACCGCGACCGTGTTATCAGTTGTCGCTTTTTTTATTTCTTCCAAGTCATCGTAGGGCACATGTTTAAAGCCCGTAGGAATCGGTTGGAACAATTCTTGATAATGAGGCTGTCCCGTGGCAGACACATTCATCATTGTACGGCCGTGAAACGAATTCAATGCAGTTATTATCTCGTAGGCCCCGTTTTTGTTCTTCTTACCATATTTTTTTGCAAGTTTAATAGCACCTTCATTGGCTTCCGCACCACTATTACATATAAATATCTTGTCCAAACAACTGTTTTCAACTAATATTTTGGCCAACTTAAGTTGAGGGATTGTATAAAACTGGTTAGAAGTTTGTACAAGAGTTCGGGCCTGAGTGCTAATAGCTTCGGCGATCGCCTCATTACAATGGCCGGCATTATTTACGGCCCATCCAGATGTAAAATCCAAATATTCTTTACCTTCAACATCCCAAACTTTTGCGCCCTCTCCCCTTTCTAAAACCATTGGTTGGCGCCTAACCAAAAACATGTAATATTCACTTTCTAATTCTTTCCATTGTTCTGTACTCGTCATATCATTCACTCTTCCCTGACTCATTTGATTCTTTCAGAAGTTCTTCCAAAGTGCTCAATTGATTTCTTATTTTATCTATATGTTCCAGTATTTCATCTGAAATAAATGGACTCGGTATGATCTCATTGTTATTTTTATCATTTTTGGATTGATGTTCTGTCTCATTTTTTCCATGATCCTCAACAGGCTCTGTTCGAATTACTCCAGTTAATTCATATAAAGCCTCATCAAGTGAATCTGCCATAACAACTTTTTCCGCTGTGGCTAGTATCACTTTCTTTAATTCCGGAAAACTAACACCCTCTGCCTGAATGTATACCGGTTCAGCATAAAGTATGCTACTGCCAATTGGAATAACCAACAAATTACCCCGTATACATGTTGACCCCTCAGCACATCGAAGAGTAAACCAGGCTGATATATCCTGGTCATTATCTATCCGAGCCTCCACCTGTTCTGGCCCATCAACTTGCCTGTCTTTTGGAAAATTGAAAGCCAGAAGTCGGCCATAATTTTCCCCATCACTACGGGCTGCTAACCACCCTACCATGTTAGGTCTATCCTTTGGGGTATAAGGCGTTAATAGTACAAATTCTTCTTTCTCCTCACCTGGCAGTTTCATGATTACATAATATGGTTCAACGACTTGCAAAGTTTCACCCTGCCCGAATTTTTCCTGTGGGAGGGACCACAAGTCTTCATTACCATAAAAGTGTTGTGGATCATCCATGTGATAACGTAGGTACTTTGAAGCTTGCATAGAAAACAAACCTTGTGGGTACCTCATATGTTCTCGCAGGCTCTCCGGCATACTACTACGATCGGTGAACAACGCTGGGAATATTTTTGCGTAAGTTTCGGCTATTGGATCTCGTTCCCAAAGATAAAAATCTATGTCTCCGTCATATGCCCCAACCACTACCTTCACACTATTTCTAACATAGTTGTATTTCTTAACCGCCACCTCAGTAACTAATTCAACATACGGGTCTGAATACGGAAAATTCTTCGATGTAGTGTAAGCATCTTGCACCCATACTAATTTTCCACCATCAGCGACGATGTACGGGTCCCCATCTAAGGAAAGGAAGGGAGCCACTTCCTGAATCCTTTCTTGGATATTCCTACGATATTGAATACGACTGTCTAATCCTATTTCCCCACTTATCAGGAGGTTCAAATCGCCCATCTGCCAAGCATAAACAAGTTTACGGAAGAAAGATCCCACCTCAACTCCACCTTCTCCATCGTAATGGATTTTCTGCAACACACCTTCACCCGTTTGATAATCCAATTCTTCATAATTGGAATCAACAATCACATAATCTTCTGTGTTTTCCCCGTAGTAAATACGAGGGTTTTCTACAAGAATATCAGGCTCCACAGGGCCTTCTTGGCTACCAATCGGAATCTGCCCATCTGAAGGAATATCTTTAGCAAAAAACACAGGTCGCCCTTCTGTAGTAAATTCAGTAACAGGGCTCATTGCTATACCAATTCCGTGCGTGTAATAAAGCTTTCTGTTGGTCCAAGTTTGAGCAGATTCATCCAATTTTTCTGGGGCAACCTCTCGAGCTGCTAAAAGAACTTGACGGTACTCCCCATCAATCGTGTATCTATCAACATCGGCATCTTTAAAATCATAGTAAGGCCTTATAAGCTGGATCTGTTTATACACATTAGTTAATGGCCTATAATCCCAAAGCCTTATGTTGTCAGTCGTTGCCCTGTTTTCAGAGACCAGTTCCGAGGTAATCTCACCCTCAGTTTCATAAAATGTCTGATCAATGTTTTGAAGACCATATCCATATCTAGTAAATTCGATATTACGTTCAATAAATTCTTTCTCCTTCACAAATTCGTTTGGATTTACTGTTATCTGTTGAACGACAGATGGCCACAAGGATCCCAAAGCCAGAATCATCACAACCCACACAGCTACGCCCCCTACGATAAGGCGTAATCTCCCCATGAAACTTACAACCAACATGAATATGGAAAGTAAGACTCCTGAAACAGCGAGCACTAAAAGCGTATGTTTCTTGATATTCACATCTACGTATGTGGCCCCAAAAACAAGGCCACCAGGGGAGCTTACAAGTTCGTAGCGGCTAATGTAATGCCCTATGGATATTAGCAAAACGATAATCGCAGCGTTCACAACTAATTGATTCCTGATAACCGGAGTCAAAGAAAAACTAACTCCTCGCAGTGCGTAATGGGCAAATGACAGGGCCGAAGTTGCAATCAATCCCACAGCAAAAACAGCCACCAGCCAACCCTGAATGAAAGAATAGGCCGGCAGATCAAAAATATAGAAGGATATATCCTTGTTGAACATTGGGTCCGACACTTCAAATTCAACGGAATTGGTAAACCTTAAAAGTAGTTCCCATTGAGAGGAAAAAAGTAATGAAAAAACGATTGCTACCCCAATCGTGGCAATGATAGGTACAACTGTTAACCCTTTTTTGATCAAGCCTGTCAATTGTTCAGCAACCGGGAGATTAATAACACCAGAGGAAAATTTCGTCACCAAAGCAAGG
The DNA here is from genome assembly GCA_964620395.1 of uncultured Dehalococcoidia bacterium. Lineage (GTDB taxonomy): Bacteria > Chloroflexota > Dehalococcoidia > Lucifugimonadales > UBA826 > CAZUHE01. The sequence continues at coordinate 8,322 of CAZUHE010000013.1, read as the reverse complement.
TTTATTCCTATGATCGTCATAGCAACCAAAGCCGATACAGCAAACAAAGAAAGTTTAGTCAATATAACTTTTACAAAAATACCCTGGAAACCTAATTGCTTAAACCATAACCAGTCAGTAAAAGCCGATTTACCAATGGAAAGCAAAAATAATAAAGCCACCAATATTGCCGCAAGAACAATCCATTTTAGTCTTCCTGAAAGTCTTGAAGACAAGGCATCCGTATCGAAATCAAAGGGAGGGAAAGGGGCATTAGCCATTGTTGTTTTATCCTATTCTGGTACCGTTAGCTTTATCCGTTAAAGATCTTTTTAATGCTCCGGGTTCTCGTCCATCTATTATCTGTGTAACTGACCCTGATTCAGACGCCAAGAGACAAGCTTGAATCTTCGGCAGCATTCCACCAGATATGATGTTGGATCGGACCAATGAATCAGCCTGTCTCTTAGTGATCCGGGAAATCACCCTGCTGGATGAATCCATGACTCCTGGCACATCAGTCATAAAGACCATCCTTGCCGCCTTCATCGCATATGCGATGTGACCAGCAACCGTATCAGCATTAATATTCAGCAAAAAATTGTCATTATCAGTTGGCGCACTATTGTATCCAACAGGGGATATTACAGGTATAAACCCAGAATCGATGGCGCTATTGATTATTGAGGAGTCGATGGTATCTACATCCCCTACATATCCTAACTTTGGGTCAGACACATGACCCTGTACCATCTCTCCGTCGACACCTGAAAGACCTACCGCACGACCTCCCTTTGCGTTTATTGAAGCCACAATATTTTTATTTATAACGCCTGTGAGGACTGCTACGACAATCTCCAGACTTGCAGCGTCAGTAACCCTCAGGCCATCTTCAAATTTCGGCATAACGCCCTGCTTTTGCATCCACTCTGAAATTGTTTTCCCTCCACCATGTACCACACAAACCTTTTCACCTAAATTTTGTAGTTCGACTATGTCGTCCAGGGTTGTGTCACTGCTACCTAGGGTACTTCCACCAATCTTTACAACGATACTATTTTGGTCCCTCATACTTGGGGCATCCTCATTCAAACAGTTTCCAAGCGCATTTAACGAAGAAGGACGGGCACCAGTCTCTTCGTGCGAAGTCAATCGTTGAGAATCGTCGGGGTCATTAGATATCATCATAATTCCACAAATTATAAGTCAATGATTAAGTGCTGTATGCAGAATTGAACACTACATATTCCTCTGTGAGATCGCAGCCCCATGCAGTGGCATGTTCAGACCCTTGATGCAAAGAAATCTGGAAATTTACCACATTCCCACTCATCGCACTCACGACCGCATCCTTGTAATAAGGTATGGCAACTCCTTGATGTACAACGTGAATATCACTTATAAAAATATCTAAGTCTCTTTCATTCATGTCGATCCCACTTTTACCAAGAGCCATGACGATTCGTCCCCAGTTTGGATCTCTGCCATGTACCATAGCCTTTACAAGCAATGAGGAAACTATTTCTCGGGAAGCTGTACGAGCATCCTTTAATGTCGCAGCTCCATCAACTGTGACCTCTATCAACCTTTGAGCACCTTCGCCGTCACGAGCCAATTCCTTCGCTAATTCAGTGCAAACATAGTTCAATGCCTCCAAAAAAGCATCTGAACCTTCAGATTCATCGTTAATGATGCTTGTAGAAGACGCACCATTTGCAAAAATTACCACTGTGTCATTTGTGCTTTGATCACCATCAACATCAATCATGTTAAAAGAGGCATCAACCGCTTTGGATAAAGACTTTTGCAGAAATTCTGGTTCTACTGCCGCATCAGTTGTGATAAAGCAAAGCATCGTTGCCATATTTGGATGAATCATTCCCACGCCTTTCGCAGCCGCCCCTACCGTAACCACTTTCTTTTCATGAACAAAGGATACTGCCCTCTCCTTGTGTTTACTGTCAGTGGTCATAATTGACTTGGCAAAATCTGTACCACCTTCCAAATCAATTTTTATATTCCCAATATTTTGACGTATCAACGCCATGGGCAGCTCAACACCTATTACTCCTGTGCTAGCAACAAAAAGTTCTTCCGGTAAAACTCCCGCTTGAGCAGCCCCTAATATAGTCATTTCTTCAGCATCTTTGTAACCTTGGTTTCCGACGCTACAATTAGCACATCCACTATTGGCCACTACCCCTCTTGCAGTTCCTCGTTTCAATCTTTCACGACTAACTGACACGGAAGGCGATTCAATTTTATTGGTCGTAAATGTAGCAGCTACATTGGAATTACGATCTGAAATCAATAGGCCAAGATCTAAAGAACCTATTTCACTTTTCAAACCGGCGTGAGTGCCACCAGCACTAAAACCCAAAGCGCTCGTCACCCCCCCGGCATTAACGATCTCAATCATATTAAAACCCTTATTTTTACCTATGTCTGATCCATTAATTAAAAAAAGGCGGATTAACTCCGCCGACCAAATTCAGAGTGCAAAGTATATCATACAGGCATAAAACAGGCATAAAACAGGTCAGTTTATTATGCTACAATCACGGTGCAGTGTTGATGGTTATAACATCCTGATGAAATCAGGTTATAACTATATTGACCAGCATTTGGAAGATTTAGGCGTAATAATTATCCTATCGATTTATTAAAGGAGCATATTTTAAATGACTTCCACATCCGCAAAGCCCGATAACAATTTTACATCGGTCGGCAAAAGACCAGTTAGACATGATGGTTACGATAAAGTAATAGGTAAGGCACAGTACGCGGCAGACATAAATCTACCTGGTTTGCTGCAAGGCAAAGTACTCAGAAGCCCTCACGCTCACGCGGAAATCCTTTCTATTGATGTATCGCGTGCAGAAGCCCATCCAGAGGTGCAGGCCGTCATAACTAACAATAACTTCCCTAGTTATGAAAATGATCAAAAACAACAAACAGACAACATTATGGCCAGTGACAAAGTGCTATATAAAGGACATGCTGTTGCCGCTGTCGCAGCCTCATCCGCTCATGCTGCAGAGGAAGCTCTTTCCATGATCAAAGTGGAGTACAAGATTCTTGATCCAATCACCAACGTTGAGGATGCTCTTAAAGACGGAGCTCCGTTGCTTCACAAAGAATACCAAAACAATATAACCAGCCATTCTCAATTAAAGCTTGGAGACATTGATACCGGATTTAAAAGTGCGGACCACGTTGTAGAACGGGAATTTCGTACATCCACGGTGCACCAAGGATACATAGAGCCACATTCTGCCACCGGATGGTGGACAGCAAACGATAAAGTGACAATTTGGGGAAGTTCACAGGGACATTTTCAGATTAGAGATAAAACGGCTGACGTGCTTGGGATACCACACTCGGCTATCAAAGCTATTCCGTTGGAGATAGGAGGAGGATTTGGAGGGAAAACAACTATATATCTTGAACCAGTGGCGGCAATGCTTTCAAAGGTATCGGGCGGTCCCGTAAAAGTAACGATGAGCCGAGCAGATGTCTTGGAAGCAACTGGACCCACATCAGGTTCCTATATGAACGTAAAAATCGGCGCCAGCAATGATGGCAAAATAACTGCCGCATACGCCGATTTAAAATTTGAGGCTGGAGCGTTTCCAGGATCGCCGGTCGGGGCGGCTGCCAATTGTATATTTAGCCCTTATGACATAGAAAACGTCTTAATAGACGGATACGACGTGGTGGATAACAAGCCTAAAACATGTGCCTACCGTGCTCCAGGTGCCCCGATTGGGTCTTTTGCCGCCGAAACGATAATCGATGAATTAGCAGAATTACTGGGTATAGATCCGATCGATTTCAGGATTATGAATGCTGCTCAACAAGGCACATTGAGAGCCAACGGAATAACAAATCCAGTGATAGGTTGCATTGAGACTGCCCAAGCCGCCAAAAATCACGACCATTATTTGAAACCGTTAAGCGGCAAATTCCGAGGACGGGGCGTAGCTTCGGGGTTCTGGGTAAACGGTAGTGGTGCTGCATGCGCAACGGCCAACGTTAATTATGACGGTACGATAAATTTAACTATTGGATCAATGGACATCGGAGGACTGAGACCCGCGTCTGCCCAACAGGCAGCCGAAGTCCTTGGAATACCAGCTGAAAACATCAATCCTCAGGTCGGAGACACGGAAACCATTGGGTACACATCTATGACAGGAGGAAGTGGAGCTGCCTTCAAAACAGGATGGGCTAGCTATGAAGCTGCGCAGGACGTAAAAAGGCAGATGCTACAGAGAGCAGCTGAAGTTTGGGAAACTTCCCTAGATGAAATAGATTTGATTGATGGGGAGTTCCAACATACGTCTGACCCAGAACTTCGTATGACCTTCGCAGAACTGGCTTCACAGCTCCCAGATACCGGCGGTCCGGTAGTAGGTCGTGCAAACATGGATCCCGCAGGGGCTGGAAGTGCATTCGCAACTCACATTGTTGATATAGAAGTAGATCCAGAAACAGGGAAAATAGAGATTTTGAGATATACAGCTGCCCAAGACGTGGGAACAGCGATACATCCAAGTTATGTTGAAGGGCAGATCCAAGGAGGAGTTGTTCAAGGATTAGGATGGGCATTGAACGAAGAATATTTCATGAACGATACGGGGACAATGATGAATTCCAGCCTCCTAGATTATAGGATGCCTACATCTTTAGACCTACCTATGATAGATCCAGTCGTAGTTGAAGTACCGAATCCCATGCATCCATATGGAGTCAGGGGCGTGGGAGAAGTACCCCTAGTTCCTCCTCTAGCGGCCGTAGCCAATGCCCTATATGACGCCACAGGAATTAGGATGACAGAACTACCTATGAAACCTGCCGCGGTAAGGGCTAAACTTTCAGAACTTAACAACAAATAGTTCAAAACACTAGATAGGACTTGTTTACCTCGTGTGATTATACGATTACAGGTCCTATCCAGTCTTACCCTCAATCCACACACCCCACTGCCAAAGCTTTTTTAATACTGGAGATAGGATGTCAAACACTTTTAAGGCCTTGATCGCCAAAGAAGAGGCGGAAAAATTCACCACCACGATAACAGACCTTGAACATAGCGATTTACCCCCTGGCGACACTCTGGTGAAAGTTAATTATTCATCTCTTAATTACAAAGATGGAATGGCGTTAAACGGAAATATCGGACGAATCCTCCGAACCCTACCCATGGCCCCTGGAATAGATTTTGCCGGGACCATAGAATCAAGTGATAACAGTAAATTTCGCTCAGGCGATGAGGTAATTTTGACCGGATGGGGAGTTGGTGAAAGGCATTCAGGCGGATACTCACAATTCGCCCGTGTAAAAAGCGAATGGCTTGTTCATAAACCTAACACCATTTCCCTTAAGCATTCAATGACAGTAGGCACAGCCGGGCTAACGGCAATGCTTTCAGTTATTGCGTTACAAGAATCTAACGTAGACCCTTCGAAAGGAGAAATACTCGTGACTGGCGCATCAGGAGGAGTAGGAAATATTTCCGTTTTGATTCTAAGCAAATTAGGTTATCAAGTTACGGCAGTAACTGGAAGACCAGAGTTGGGTTCTTATCTAAAAAAATTAGGAGCCAACAAAGTAATTGCCCGTGATGAAATTCTATCCATGACTCGGCCTTTAAACTCAAGCCAGTGGGCAGGAGCCATAGACACTACTGGCGGAAAAATATTAGCAAACGTCCTTACGGCTATGGATTATGATGGGGTAGTCGCATGTTGCGGAAATGCTGCTGGTAATTCGCTAGAAACCACCGTTTTACCGTTCATACTACGCAAAATCAGTTTGGTAGGTATAGATTCAGTTATATGTCCCATAGACCAAAGAATCACGGCCTGGGAAAAAATCGGAACCTTAATAGACCCTTCAGAATTTGATGCTATTACTGAGACAGTATCATTGGCAGGCGTAACACAACCAGCAAAAGATATATTGGAGGGTAAAGTCAGAGGCAGAACAGTTGTTGATGTAAACAATTTGGACTGACGGGTCTTTGGAAAAATAACATTTAGGCAATATTGCTAATTAGTAACCATGCAGAAAGACCATTCCAGTCATTTTATCAACGTAGTTTTAGTCTTTTAAATGGTTCAGCAACTTCAGATACAACTATGGGCCCATATTCTGAAAGCCTTTCTTTCCACCTAATTGATCCTTCCTCTTTACTCTGGCTCATTTGGCTTGAATGCGAATAAAGAGCATCCATCTTGCTGTCAAATGTGTCATCAATATCTACAAACGTATCAGGGTTATCTGAGCCCCATAAATATACAACCAACACTTTGTGTGGCTGCAGACCTTCGTCCAACAAGTCAGGATATGCTAAATGATCCCTCGCATATGGAAATACGGCATCCAATGCTACCCTACCCGTATAAAAATGATCCCTGTGACGTATCCATTTCCTTTCAGGATCTATGGTTAAAACTACATCTGGTTTATTTTTCCTTATCTCTTTCACGAGGCGTTTACGGAATTCATCAGAATCAGAAAGTCCCTGGTCCGGATATTCTAAGAAAACAACCCTTGTTATACCAAGGATATCTGCGGCCTGCTTCTGCTCTTTCTTCCGAATTTCAGCCAGCTTAGCAGAAGTAATTCCACGGTCAGACGTACCTTTATCACCATTAGTACATACAACTAACGTGATCTCCCCCCCTTGCCGTGACCATTTGGATATCGTACCGCCTGCTCCACTTTCAGCATCATCAGGATGAGGAGTTATCACTAATATCTTCTTCGATCGCATGTCAATCATGTTTTTATGTCCCTAAAACCAATGCATATTTACGTGCCCGAGACTATTACCATTCAACACAGTTAGGTCAATACTGCATCTCTCACCATTAATTCAACGTAAACGCCTTATCCGAATAAAAGCTCGACGTAACTCCTCAGCTTCTTTACTATCCCATCCATCAAAAATAACAATTATGCTTTTTTCCCCGGGGTTCTCAAACAAAACACTGGTATGAGGCCCTGCATTAAGATAGGTGCCCAAAAGTAAATACACCCCAACTACGGTTCCCATCATTGAAACCATGAAGTAAATGGATTCAAATAATCCCCCGATTGCAGCTAACCAATTAACGTCCAATAAGGTGTACGGAATTACTTGAGCCAAAATTAACCCTAACCCCACCGTTAAGATGCGTTTACCCAATTCCTTTCGACTCGTCTTACCGCCATTTTTCAATGTTGGTACGACCACGTCAGAAACGTTTACCACCGTCCAGTCGGGCAACAATGCATCATTAGTGTTTTTCTTGTTGCGACCTTTTACAAACAATCGTTCATTGGTCAGAACAGCCTGTTCAGAAGTAAACAAGGCCTGTTCTTCAGGCGATAATACAATTTCGGGTGGAGTATTCATGACACCAATTATAACGGACTTTGTAGCTCGGCATTTCATGCCAAAACAACTCCATATGTTATGCATTGGCAGAATCTATAATCCCCTTATCACATCCACAAATGAGTGTTGACGTCCATTAAATCTAGGTATACAATTTGTCCTTGACTATTTAAAGTATTCAGATCAATTCAGCCCTGTTTGATAAAGACTTGTGGGCCAGCGTTGATAAATACCAATCTAGGATTTTCCTAGAGTCACTTTGTACCTTAACAACTGAATTTCTGTCGAAGAGTGCAATTAAATTTGTAAGGTTTAATTGCACAGTGCATTAAATTGCACGTAACGAGTCCACGTCTACGAAAGTAGATTGGGTTTCGAGTCGCAATTCTCGGAACCCTGTGGAGGTATTTAATATAAATAGAAATGCCTTAATGTGGGTCAAGTTATTAAGGGTTTACGGTGGATGCCTTGGGGCCAAGAGCCGAAGAAGGGCGTAGCAAGGCTGCGATAAGCCTCGGTTAGCTGTCTAGCAAGCTTAGCCGAGGATTCCCGAATGGGGAAACCCGTCCTGGGTCATACCAGGACATGCGGCATACCGTATGGTAAGTATGTGAACTGAAACATCTAAGTAACATGAGGAACAGAAATCAAAAGAGATTCCCTTAGTAGTGGCGAACGAACGGGGAAGAGCCCAAACCAGTCGGTCTCAGTGGAATGAGGTCCTATGTCCGTCTGGGGTTGTAACGTACACCAGCCAGAACCTCAAATATGGCAAAGAGTTACAAAACTTTTCATTAGTGGAATGCATCTGGAAAGAACAACCATAGAAGGTGAAAGTCCTGTACGCGAAAATGAAGAGCCTCTTGGTGTACTGTTGAGTACCACGGGACACGAGAAATCTTGTGGGAATCTGGGGAGACCACTCTCCAAGGCTAAATACTCTTGGACACCGATAG
>CAZUHE010000012.1:17839-21490 GCA_964620395.1 uncultured Dehalococcoidia bacterium | reverse complement strand
CATGCTGCTGTAAACGGTGAAACGGAAACTCGTGCTCCGTTGGAACAGGCCAGAAAAGATGTTTCTCTGAATGTGGATATAATCAAAAGTTATCTTACGAACTCACCAATAGAAGTCTCCTAAGAGAACTACTATACTAGCCTCAATTGCAAACACACTATAGCGTTCACCCTCTGATATAATTCAGGCACAACAAATCCAATTTGAGGAACAATAATTTGCCTGAAAAACCCGCTTTAGATATAGACAAGATAACGTCGCTTTGTAAAAGACGCGGATTCATCTTCCAAAGCAGCGAGATCTATGGTGGCCTCGCGAGTACATGGGATTACGGTCCACTGGGAGTAGAGCTGAAACGCAATATCAAAGACTCTTGGTGGAATACCATGGTATGGGAACGAGACGACATGGTTGGACTTGATGCGGCCATATTGATGCATCCCGATACCTGGCGAGCCAGTGGCCACGTAGAAACCTTTACAGACCCATTGGTCGACTGCCTCGAATGTAAAAGGAGATTTAGGGCAGATCATCTCGAAAGCAAAACGTGTCCTGAATGTGACGGAGACCTTTCCGAACCAAGAATGTTTCATCTGATGTTTAAAACGCACATGGGACCAATTGAAGAAGATGCTTCAATTGTTTATCTAAGGCCTGAAACAGCACAGGGAATATTTGTTAATTTCAATAATGTCGTTACCTCCACGAGAAAGAAGTTGCCTTTCGGAATCGCACAAATTGGCAAGGCTTTCCGCAACGAAATAACCACAGGTAATTTTGTTTTCCGTACAAGAGAGTTTGAGATGATGGAGATCGAATATTTCGTCATGCCGGGAGATGACGAAAACATACACAACCAATGGATAGAAGACTGTCTATCATGGTTTAAAACCCTAGGAATCAAAGAGGCCAATTTAAGGGTCCGCCAGCATGAACCTGAGGAACTATCCCACTATGCGAAAAACACTTTCGATATCGAATATAAATTCCCATGGGGTTGGGGTGAGATTCAGGGAATAGCAAATCGAACGGATTTTGATTTAGCCGCACACTCAAAAATGAGCGGAGAAAAACTTACATACTTTGACGATGCCACCAACAAACATGTGACACCTTATGTGATTGAACCGTCAACAGGAGTAGACCGTACAGTTATGACCGTGTTAGTGGATGCATATTCAGAAGAAGAAACAGTTTCTGCATCCGGTAAAAAAGAAATACGAACCTTATTGAAATTTGAACCCAACATCGCGCCTATTAAGGTTGCGATATTGCCTTTAAGTCGTAATGAGAAATTAACCCCGCTCGCAAAATCCGTATATGACTTGGTACGCAATTCAGATGTAATAACAGGACACATACAATTTGATGACGCTCAAAGCATAGGACGCAGATACAGAAGGCAAGATGAAATAGGCACCCCTCTTTGCGTTACAGTTGATTTCGATTCTCTGGATGACAGTTCGGTGACGATACGAGATAGGGACACAATGGCACAGATCAGGGTGAGCATTGATACACTGGAGAGCGAATTGGCGACAAAATTGAAATAATCTCATGCTAAGGTTTACTGATATCGAGACACATCAAAGCACTCATAAATTGAAGCAGTTCACATGCTGATAGTCCACACAGCTGATATTCACATAGGAGTCGAAAACTACGGCCGGCCAGACCCCGTTACCAAAACTTCTACCCGTTTAGTAGATTTCCTGGGCACATTGGATGAGGTAGTTACATTTGCAAGTGAGAATTCAGCTGACATAGTTCTTTTTTGCGGGGATGCCTATAAGAGTCGCAATCCAAACCAGACACATCAAAGAGAATTTGCGAAGAGAATTTACTCTCTAGCCAACAACGGCATACAGGTATTTCTTCTCATTGGTAATCATGACTCGCCAAATATACCGGGACCAGCTAGTGCACTTGATATATTTCCCACCCTAAACATTCCTAATGTGCATATTGGGTCAACACTAACCACTCATTTAATCGAAACTAAGAGTGGACCTATACAGATAGTATCTCTACCCTGGGTCAGAAAAGGTCAATTTATGTCTTCAGCTGAGACAGATCAATTAAGCACAGAAGAGCTTAATTCAACTATACAAAGCATGTTGACCACAGAAATTTCATATCAAGCAAGTAATCTAGATCCAGATATTCCATCCATATTATCCGGTCATGTATCAATAGACTCCGCTCGTACGAGTTCAGAGAAATCTATGATGTTAGGTAATGATTACGTTTTGCTAAAAAGTTCTGTCGCCCTACCACAATTCGATTATGTAGCTCTTGGTCATATTCATAAATACCAATTATTAAATGAAACACCAAAAGTTGTGTACCCAGGTAGCTTGCAAAGAATAGATTTCGGAGAAGAGAAAGATGTGAAGGGGTTTTGTTCGATACATTTGGATCCAACCAAAAAGCCCGGACAAAGGGAAACATCATATAAATTCATACCAGTTAATGCTCGAAGGATGGTAACAATAAAAATCACCTTGGACGAGATTGACCCGGAACCCACAAACACTATTATTACGGAGATAAAAAAACACAATATAACCGATGCAATTGTTCAAGTAATGATAGAAGTTCCCGCTCTCTTATACGATCAAATAGATGACACATTGGTTAAGGAATCTCTAAGTTCAGCTCATTTAATAGCCACAATACGAAAAAATGTCGTGGAAGAGAAACGTCAAAGATTAAGTCACAACCCTTCTGGAGATATAAGCCCTGTGGAGGCATTAAAATCATATTTAAATGCCCGAGACATATCAAAACCCAGAGCTAATATGATATTGGAAAAGGGCACCAATCTAATCGAAGAGCATTCAAACCCAGAATCTGTCAATTAACCATTCACATGAAAACGAAGAAACAAGTGAGATTACTTTTAAGTATTACTTTTTTGTGCATGATGTGTTCTGCCGTGCTGTTTTCATGCGACCAAGATCAAGAAAAAGCCGCTCCTGAGTTTGAAATCAACCTTTATGACACAATCGATTTCGAATCTGGGCAGATCAAAACATTTCCAAGAAATAGTTCAAAAATACAAGTCGTAAATTTTTGGTTTCCTTCATGTCCACCTTGCATTGCCGAAATGCCTGAATTAAACAAATTTTATTTGGAACATAAGGACACGGTAGAGGTCATCGCAATACAATTAGTTGGCCTCGATTCAATTGAAGATGGACAACAATTTGTTACGGACAAAAACATAGCATTTGCAGTAGGTGCAGACCTAGATGGAAAAATAACAACTGATTACAAAGTATCTGTATTTCCGAGCACTTTTTTTATATCCTCGGATGGGAATATAAAAAAAACCTGGCAAGGCCAAATCACCACTGAAGAACTTGAGGAATTCGTGGCACCTATGATTAATGGAAAGGGAGAATAGCTGTGGACATAAGTGATCTTTTCAAGATCATTGTGAGGTGGGCTCACCTCATATCTGCCGCGGCCTGGGTAGGAGGAAGCATATTCTGGTTGTTAGTTTTAAAGCCTTCCTCTAAAAACATTTCCGATGATGTCGAATTAAATCGTTCTGTTCAAAAAGAATTTAGAGCTTTAGTGAATACCTGCATATTCGTCATGCTGGCTACTGGAGCCATAATGACTTTTGACAGATTATCTTCCACC
>CAZUHE010000012.1:3147-17739 GCA_964620395.1 uncultured Dehalococcoidia bacterium | reverse complement strand
AGGTAAAGACTCATAGACGTCCTTTAACGGAACCTGATTAAATGGATGCTTGAAATCAGGACGCAGTTCAAGCAAAGGGGCTAAAGTAAATCCTCTATCCAATATTCTTGGATGCGGTATTGTAAGCACCGGTAAAGCTAACTGCATCTTTCCCCAGAATAATATGTCTAAATCCAAAATTCTTGGAGCATTGGGAAATACTCTATGTCTCCCACACGATGATTCTATTTTTCGAATTAGTCCCAACATATTCCATAGGTTAACTGAAGTGGTAACCTCAAAAACACAATTAATGAATTGTGGTTGACTAGTGAATCCTTGTGCTCTAGATTCATACAGAGAAGACATTCTAATAGTCTTAGATGTAAATTTAATTTTATCTAAAGCAAATTTAATTGCGGTGAACCTATCGCCCAGGTTTGAGCCAACTCCTATATACACGTCTTGATAAATCATTTATCACTCCAACCACGGACAATAGCATCACTCATTTTTACTACCCTAGACATTTCCGCCACATCATGGACTCTAACTATGTCAGCTCCCTTGGTGATACAAATAGCGACAGTAGCGGCAGTTCCTTCTAACCGCTGATCCACGGGTAAACCGAGAACGGCGCCTATCGTAGACTTACGAGAAGTACCCACCAATATCGGAAATCCCAAAACCTTGAACTCTGAAAGTCTCCTGAGTATCTCCAGGTTTTGGGTCGGAGTCTTAGCAAAACCAATTCCCGGATCTATTATTATGCGATCCTGTTTGACTCCAAACTTAACAGCCCTATCAACGACCATTTTTAATCCTCTGATGCAATCCTCCACAACATCCCCATATTTTGGATTATCAGTATTATGCATCAATATGACATCAACATCAGCATTCTTTACAACATTTGCCATGTCAGCATCTTTTTCAAAACTCCATATGTCGTTAACGATACTGGCCCCTTTTTTAATAGCTTCCAATGCTACTTTCGATTTAAAGGTGTCCACGCTAACCCTTACATCCAGCTCCGAGGTTATAGTTTCAATAATTGGAACAACTCTGTCTATCTCATCTTGAACAGAAATTGGTTTCACACCCCTATAAATAGAGGGTGGACGGGAAGATTCACCCCCGACGTCTATCAAATCAACTCCGTTTTTAACGAAGTGATTTGCCTGCATCAAAGCCGCATCAACATCAATATCGATACCATCTCCCGAAAATGAGTCTGGAGTCGCATTTATGACCCCCATGATCAACGTCTTTGAACCGCATATCTGCGAAATTCTACTGAGCATACGGCAGGCCTCCCTGATACATAATGACACATTTATTTCATAAGGTTTCTTGTCATCAAATATAATTATCTGATATTTTTGTTATTGGTGTAGACTTTTTTGCAAGGATTTGTATGCAGTCTCAAGATTCCACAAAAAATAAATTGAATGAACTTCTGCGCAAGAGACAGGAAAGTCTTGAAGGTGGAGGACAATCCCGTATTGAAGCTCAGCATAAAAGGGGCAAATTAACCGCAAGAGAGCGTATAAATTTATTACTTGATGAAGCCTCATTTCAAGAATTAGACCCTTTTGCAACCCACCGATCCACTAATTTTGGACTAGCTGAGCAAAAATATCTCGGAGACGCCGTAGTAACAGGCTATGGCACAGTCAAAGGACGCATAATATTTGTATATTCTCAAGATTTCACTGTATTAGGAGGTTCTCTTTCAGAAGTGGTGGCGGACAAAATTTGTAAAATCATGGACAGGGCTATTGAAGTCGGTGCGCCTGTGGTGGGATTGATAGATTCAGGTGGGGCTCGGATCCAAGAGGGTATAGACAGTCTCAGCGGATACAGTTCCATATTTGAACGAAACGTTGTCAGCTCAGGCGTTATACCTCAAATTTCGGTGATCATGGGTCCGGCAGCAGGTGGAGCCACTTACTCCCCTGCCCTAACTGATTTTATATTTATGGTGGAAGGAACCGGGCAAATGTATATTACAGGTCCCGACGTTATAAAATCTGTGACCGGAGAAGAAGTTAGCCATGAAGACCTAGGAGGAGCAGCAACACATTCATCTAAAAGTGGTGTTGCCCATTTCTCCGAAAAAGACGAAGTTTCATGCCTACAAAAAGTACGAGACTTACTCGGATTCATCCCACAAAATAATATGGAGAATCCACCATTTATGGCGTCTACAGATGAACCGGATCGACAATCCGCTCAATTGGACGAGATTATCCCGGACAATCCCAACCAACCATACGATATGTTGGATGTAATCAAGGATATAGTTGACGACAGGACATTTTTTGAGGTCCACGAAAATTTCGCGCCTAACATATTGGTTGGATTTTCAAGATTAGATGGACATACAATCGGACTTGTTTCACAACAACCAAATCAATTTGCTGGCGTATTAGATATTGACGCCTCTGTTAAAGCAGCTCGGTTTGTAAGATTTTGTGACGCCTTCAACATACCTATATTGACATTCATAGACGTCCCTGGCTTTATGCCTGGCACGACCCAAGAATACGGTGGAATAATAAGACATGGAGCCAAACTAATATATGCGTACGCAGAAGCGACAGTCCCGAAAGTCAGCGTACTAACAAGAAAAGCATATGGAGGAGCTTATATAGTTATGAGCAGCAAAAACCTCCGGGGCGATATAAATTATTCGTGGCCAACTGGAGAAGTTGCTGTTATGGGAGCAGATGGTGCAGTCAACATAATTCATCGCTCTGTGCTAAAGGATTCTGAAGACCCAGAAGCAATGAGAGAAAATCTCATTGCAGAATACAAGGATAATCTTATGAACCCATACATAGCAGCGAGCAGAGGGATGATTGATGATGTCATATCCCCCAGGGAAACGCGTCCAAAATTAGTGAAGGCTTTCAACATGTTGAGAAACAAAAGAGAGAATTTGCCTCCCAAAAAACATGGGAGTATCCCTCTTTGACAGAGCTAAGACCAACCGAAAAACAAATAGCAGCGATAATGTCAGCGATTTCGGCGTATATCCAAAATGATGAAAAGATCGAACATGAAACTATGCTATCTGCTTGGAGGCTAAGTACTCTAGACATATCGAATAGGGCTTCAAGTTATCGATCCCTAGGCTGGACCAGGCGCAATTAAGAATTAAGAGAAAATCAAAAAGAATGGATATAACTCAATATGCCAGATAATGCCGTTGCTATAAGCGACACAACATTTAGGGACGGACATCAAAGCCTAATGGCTACTCGGCTCCGCACAGAAGATTTGGAACCCATTGCAGCGCAGATGGACCAAATCGGTTTCCATTCAATGGAAGTTTGGGGGGGTGCAACTTTCGACGCTACTACAAGGTTTCTAGGTGAAGATCCATGGGAAAGGTTAAGAACTTTCAAAGGTTTAATCACCAACACACCACTATCTATGCTCCTAAGAGGCCAATCCCTTGTTGGATACAAAACATACCCGGACGATATAGTAGACACTTTTGTAAAGCGCGCTGCCTACAACGGCATTGATATTTTCAGAGTTTTTGATGCCTTGAACGATGAATGGAATCTAACTCGAGCCGCAGAAGCAGTGATCGAAACGGGAAAACACCTACAACTCACCATTTGTTATTCAGTTACAAATAGCGGACGTATGGGGGGACCAATATACGATCTCAATTATTATGTTGAAAAAGCGAAACTTTTTGAATCTATGGGAGCAAATAGTCTTTGCATAAAAGATATGGCTGGCCTACTAGCTCCTTATGACGCTTTTGAACTAGTAAGTAAGCTAAAACAAGAAATCTCCGTACCGCTTCAGCTACATACTCATTACACAAGTGGAATGGCTTCCATGACTTCCCTTAAAGCTATAGAGGCAGGGATAGATGTAATAGATTGCGCAATATCTCCACTAGCCCTTAGAACATCTCAGCCAGCGGTGGAGCCTCTATTGATGGCCTTAAATGGGACAGCAAAAGATCCCGGATTAAACCTAGACTCCATTCTAGAACTTGTTGATTATTTAGAATCTATGTTATCGAAATACAGAACGTATCTTGAAAACCCAAAATCTTCAGTGATAGACGCCAAGGTACTCAGTCACCAAATTCCAGGCGGAATGGCAAGCAACTTGTTATCTCAATTGAGAGAGGCAGATGCCATTGACAAACTTGATGAAGTCCTTGAAGAAATACCACAAACCAGGAAAGATCTGGGATATCCTCCTTTAGTCACTCCCATGAGCCAAATGATTGGGTCTCAATCGGTAAGCAACATACTTTTCGGCCGTTATAAAATGATTTCAAGCCAAGTAAAAGAATACCTTAGAGGGATGTACGGTCGACCTCCAGGAAACATCGATACAACTTTAAAAGATTCAATATTAAAAGATTTACCCGATCCTTCACTGATTGAAGAAAGACCGGCAAATCTGCTTGCACCTGGACTCGCAGAAGCCAAATCACAAGTTCATGACATCACTCAAAATATAGACGATGTCCTGATATACGCTTTGTACCCGAGCACTGGACTAAGATTTCTAAACATAAAACATGGTAATGAACCCATGCCTGATGACATGAAAGAAGGATCCCTGTCTACAGAATCGAATATCAACATCAAACCATCAAACCAGGAAAACCGACCGAAAAAAAGTGGCTCGCTACAAACCTTCAATGTATATATCGATGGCAGCCATTTTGAAGTAGAAATCGATCCAGTAAAAAAATCGGTCAACAAGGCCGATGAAAATTATGCGGGCGATAAGAATGATCTAAGAAATAACCGGCCAGACTTAAATGAACCAGAACCTGAATCTGTTATCCAACTAGATGCCAACAATGACAATAATCTACTGGCCCCAATGCCGGGCGTGTTACTAAAATATTTAGTAGAGGAAGGTCAACAAGTATCAAAAGGTGATCCTATAGCTGTGCTGGAAGCAATGAAAATGGAAAACACATTACCCTCACCATCAGATGGACAGGTGACAAGCACTCCCGTAAATACTGGGGACACCGTCATTAAGGGCGACATACTAGCGGTGATTTCATAACCAACCCTCCACCAAATATTTTGCCGTATATGTACACCAATAACCCTAAAATTACATTTGAAACAGAAAGAGAGGAAACATGAGAAAAAAAGTTACGGTTGTAGGTGCAGGAAACGTAGGAGCAACAACTGCTCAAAGAATTTTTGACAGAGGTTATGCAGACGTGGTTCTCGTTGACATAGTAGAAGGACTTCCCCAAGGGAAAGCTCTTGACATGTTTGAATCGGGCCCGATACTTGGATCAGATGCCCGATGTATAGGTACCAACAGTTATGAGGAAACCGCAGGATCTGACATAGTGGTAGTGACTTCCGGAATTGCCCGAAAACCCGGAATGAGTAGAGACGATTTACTTTTAACAAATATGAAAATTGTGACTAGTGTTGTGGAACAAACTTCCCAACATTCACCCGATAGTGTACATATAATAGTCACAAATCCATTAGATGCGATGGCTCAGAAGGCGCTTGAAATCACCGGATTCCCATCTAATAGAGTGATAGGAATGGCAGGTATATTGGATACTGCTAGGTATAGGACTTTTCTAGCTGACGAACTTGATGTATCCGTAGATTCAGTTTCGGCTTATGTTCTCGGAGGCCACGGCGATACAATGGTACCCGTGGTTGGTAGTACGAATGTAGCGGGGACGCCGATCACAGAATTAATACCACCCGACCGGCTCGAAGAGATAGTACAACGAGCTCGTGATGGAGGGGCTGAGATTGTAAATTATCTCAAAACAGGAAGTGCATTCTATGCACCTTCAGCATCAATCGTGCAGATGGTTGAAGCCATAATGTTCGACAAAAAGGAAATATTGCCATGCACCGCCTACTTACGAGGTGAATACGGAATTAGCGATCTATACGTTGGCGTACCCACGAAGTTAAGCGCTCGTGGAGTGGAAGAAATCGTCGAACTTTCTCTGAGTGCAGAAGAAAAACTGGCACTCCATAAATCAGCTGATTCTGTAAAAGAACTTGTGGAGATCATGAAGGCTGCAAACAAATAACAAACCTATCTTGGTAATTGATATTCACCTCCCAATTGTTGCCCTACTCACAAGGTAATCAAACAGACTGTTAGGTAACAAGGAATTTAACAACAGGGATAACTTAGCATCGATACCAACAGAGTACCTTGCTTTTGGTTTATTGGATAAAAGTATCTTTTTCACCAGGCGCGCTATGGCGTCAGGGTCAGATCCCTTTCTAAAATAGCGTTTCTTTTTTCTATATTGGACGATCATTTCTTCATAAGGAGATTGTCCTGAGCAAACTTCCATGCCCACTTTTTGATTAGCCTTGAAATCGGTATCAAACAGGCCAGGCTCTACTAGAGAAACATGAATACCGAACGGGGCGAGTTCCATACGAAGGCATCGACTTAACCCATCCAATGCAAATTTGCTAGCCACATAGGATCCATTAAAGGGGGATGCAAACCTACCTAGAACAGATCCTATATTTATAATCCTGCCATTCTTGTTTTTTATCATGTCATCCAGGAACATCCTATTGACACGAATTGGTCCAAATAAATTTGTGTCGAATTGATCGCTGATTTCGTCATCCTTTATATGAAAAACAGGACCCCACAATCCAAAGCCAGCGTTATTAATTACACTTCCTACTTGGACATCCACTTTCCTCAAACTTGATCTTACTTTTTTTATGCTACAAGGATCTCGGACATCCATCTCATATAACCTCAATTTACTCCCAACATCTTCGCAATCTGATGATAAACGTGACAATTTATCTGAAGAGCGACCCGTAGCAACAACGTCAAATCCTGAGGACGCCAAATGTAGTGATATCGCCCTTCCAATACCAGAGGTAGCTCCTGTTATTAACACTGCACCAAGCTTTTTAGACACTAAATTCACATCCTCATTTAGATTTTGCACCTATAATTGTTTCAGAAAATATTAACACCCTCTAAATGATATAATTTTATCCACTATCAACTCTGTGTCAGGTGATCATTGCTCGTTTCAATAATCGGCGAAAGTCAGGCTTCAAAAGAAAATTCCGATTTGGCAGAAAAACTTGGTGGTTTATTAGCACAGTCAGGTTTTACCATTGTCACTGGCGGCCTCGGAGGAATCATGGAATCTGTCTCAAGAGGGGCCAAAAAATCTGGAGGAACAACAATCGGCATCCTACCAGGCTTAGATCCAACTCAAGCAAACGAATGGGTAGACATACCGATATGCACAGGATTGGGAGATGCGAGGAACCTCATAGTAGTGAGGGCAGGATTCGCAGTTGTTGCTATCGGTGGGGCCTATGGAACTCTCTCTGAAATCGGCCACGCATTATCTGACAGAAAGCCTGTGGTATCTTTGAATTCATGGGAACTAGTAAAACAGAAAGAACAAGACACAGGTATGATTCCTGTAAAAACAGCTGACGAAGCATTAAACATGGTAATTTCTATCAGATCCAACAAACTACAAACAGGTTAGGTTTAATGGCAACAATATCACAGGTTAAAGGAAGAGAAATCATAGACTCCAGAGGTAATCCTACCCTGGAAGTTGACGTTATATTATCCGATGGAACCTTTGGAAATGGTGCTGCGCCGTCCGGGGCAAGTACTGGACGCTACGAGGCACTAGAACTCAGAGACAATGATCCTTCAAGATTTAAAGGGAAAGGTGTTCTTAAAGCAATCGAAAATGTAAACGAAAAAATATTCCCCGCACTTAAAGGGGTGGATCCTTATGATCAAAATAAGATAGATAGCATTTTAATGGAACTGGATGGTACCCCTAATAAATCCAATTTGGGGGCAAATGCTACTTTGGCGGTGTCTTTAGGTAGTTCGAAAGCGGCAGCAGCAACAAAAAACGTACCGCTCTACCAGCACTTAAACGATGGGAGGGAATTCATTATCCCTGTCCCACTACTAAACATCATAAATGGTGGAGAACACGCAAAAAATTCTACTGACATACAAGAATTTATGGCTGTACCGGCCGGATTTAAAAAATTTAGACACGCAATTCAAGCAGGTTGTGAAGTTTACCACTCCCTTTATTCATTACTTGCATCCAAAGGCTTAGGTACCACCGTTGGGGACGAAGGTGGATTTGCCCCTTCCTTGGGTTCTAATAAAGAGGCGTTGGAGTTAATTGTGGACGCTATCGAAAAAGCTGGATATACTCCGGGAAAAGAGTTCTTCATAGCGATTGATACAGCGGCTACCGAACTCTTTAACAGCAAAGACAAAACCTACAACCTCAAACGAGAAGGAACCTCAGTAAAAGCAGAGAAGTTTTGCTCAATATATGATTCCTGGGTTACAGATTATCCGTTGATCAGTATAGAAGACGGCCTGTCTGAAGATGAATGGGAAGAATGGCGCAACATGAACATAAAGTTAGGAAGTAAAGTGCAACTCGTTGGTGACGATTTGTTGACAACGAATGTAGATAGAATAAAGAAAGCAGTGGATTTGGATTGCGCCAATTCAGTGCTCATAAAACCAAACCAGATAGGCACTGTTACTGAAACTCAACAAGCAATGGAAACCGCCCACTCTTCTGGATGGAGTAACGTAATAAGCCATCGTTCTGGAGAAACGGAAGACACTTACATAGCGGACCTCGCAGTTGGAATGTCAGCCGGTCAAATTAAAACTGGAGCGCCAGCACGAGGTGAGCGAACTGCCAAGTACAACAGGTTAATACGTATAGAAGAAGCTCTGGCTGAAAATTGTCGATATGGCGGGGAACAAGTGTACGAAAAATTTTTACACTAAAAAACAATGAGTAATCTAACTTGTTGATGTAGCTACATTGCCTTAAATATCTAAGGATGGTTTCGATAATTACGTATTCTACGGGTGTTCAATGAAGCAAAAAGTTGGAATTAATGGGTTCGGCCGTATAGGAAGACTCGTTGTAAGAGCTTTTTTTGAAGGTTATTACGAGAACCTTCAGTTAGTTGCGATAAATTCTAGAGGGGATCCTGAAACAGATCTCCATATGTTCAAATATGACTCCACCTACGGAATTTTTGAAGGAGATGCCAAAGCCGGCTCAAATTCAATATATATAAATGGCCAGGAGCTCATAAACCTTAGTCACGAAGAACCAAAAGACATACCCTGGGATGAGCATGACGTAGACATAGTAATTGAATGCACTGGCAAGTTTACGGACGCAAAATCCGCCGGGGAGCATCTAAACAACGGAGCTAAAAAAGTAATCATTTCTGCTCCTTCAAAAAACGAAGACATCACTATGGTGATGGGGGTTAATCACACCGATTACATACCATCAAAACATCATATTATTTCAAATGCATCATGTACAACAAATTGCGTGGCGCCACTTATAAAAGTTCTAGAAGACAACTTTGGGCTTCAAAGCGCTATGATGACAACGATCCATTCATATACCAATGATCAGCAAATCTTGGATAAGCGCCACAAAGACAAAAGAAGAGCTCGTGCAGCAGCAACCAATATTATTCCAACGACTACTGGAGCAGCCAAGGCTGTAGGTACAGTGATTCCAAAACTCAAAAATCGTATCAATGGAATGGCCGTTCGGGTGCCTACCCCGACTGTTTCCCTAACCGATGTTGTCGCAACTCTGACAAAAAAAGTGACCCCCGATGACATAAATCATGCATATCAGGATGCATCTACCAGTCATTTACGAGGTATATTGGGGTTATCAATGGATCCTCTCGTAAGCTCCGATTATAAAAAAAACAGTTTCAGTTGTGTGATCGACGGATTATCAACGATGACTTTAGGAGATAATATGGTCAAAGTAATAGGTTGGTACGATAACGAGTGGGGGTACAGTGTCAGAACAGTTGAAATGGCAAATTACATGGCATCCCATGATATGCGTTAACAAAAGTGGGAGTTAGAACTCTCAACATCGTCAATTGTGGACATCGTGTATTGGAGGTTATAATTTGTGTATGTTGATCCTTACTAATAGTTATCAAAGTGGAAAATAGTGGAGAATAATCATGGCGATAGAAACTAAACCCGACACAGGAACTTGGGCTGTGAAAACTGGATTGGCCCAGATGCTGAAAGGTGGAGTGATAATGGATGTTGTGACTCCAGAACAAGCTAAGATAGCAGAAGAAGCCGGCGCAGTAGCTGTGATGGCACTTGAAAGAGTCCCATCAGATATAAGAAAAGCCGGTGGGGTTGCGCGAATGTCAGACCCTCAAATGATTTCAGAAATAATCGACTCTGTCACCATACCAGTGATGGCAAAAGCGAGAATTGGGCACTTTGTTGAGGCACAAGTACTGGAAGCGTTAGGAGTCGACTACATTGATGAATCTGAAGTGCTTACACCTGCTGATGAAAACAACCACATCAGTAAGAAAAACTTCAAAATACCTTTTGTTTGTGGCGCAAGAGACTTAGGAGAAGCTCTTCGCCGGATAGGTGAAGGTTCAGCAATGATACGAACCAAAGGAGAGGCTGGTTCCGGCAATATAGTGGAAGCCGTTAGGCATGCAAGAAAAGTTTTGGGACAAATAAATCACATAAAAAGTATGGAATATGATGAATTGATGGCAACAGCCAGGGATTTGAAGGCTCCTGTTGATCTTGTAAGAGGAATTCACGAAACAGGACAGCTTCCCGTTGTAAATTTTGCCGCTGGAGGAATATCAACACCATCAGACGCTGCCCTAATGATGCAAATCGGTGTTGATGGAGTTTTTGTTGGATCAGGGATATTCAAGTCTGAAAACCCTTCAGTCATGGCCAACGCGATCGTTAAGGCAACCACACATTATAATGACCCACATATACTAGCTGAGGTATCAAAAGGATTGGGATCCGCGATGCCCGGATTGGACGTAAGGACCATGGATGAAACGGAGAAATTAGCGTCAAGGGGTTGGTAATTTTGCCGAAAATAGGTGTGTTGGCAATCCAGGGTGACTTCCGTGAGCATGGTTTAATGCTTGACTCTATTGGCCAAAATTGGGATGAGATCAGACTTCCAGATCAACTAAACGATCTGGACGGCCTAATTATTCCGGGTGGTGAAAGTACAACAATCGTACAACTAATTGATACATATAACCTTAGAATACCAATTCAGCGTCTAGCGTCCAATGGTTTAGCAATATGGGGCACCTGCGCTGGGATGATAGTGGTTGCAAAAACTTTGTCTGACAAAAAACCAGTACCGCTAGGTTTAATGGACATAGATGTGTCCAGAAATGCCTTTGGACGCCAGATAGATAGTTTCGAAACGACGGTATCAGTGACTGGTATAAAAGGTGAGCCTATTCACGCGGTTTTTATAAGGGCGCCCCAAATATTGAACATGGGACCCAATGTAGACATTTTGTCTACATTGGAAAACGGAAACCCCGTAACAGTTCGAGAAAATAAAATTCTAGCAACTTCATTTCATCCGGAATTAACCGAAGACACAAGAATGCATGAATTATTTGTCAGCATCGCAGGATCTTGATTTGACGATACATCCAATAAACCAATCAGTTGAACCCAACATACAGACCAAAACGGATATAGACCTCCAGTCATTGATCGATGTGATAGCACCAAGAATAAGAGAACCTCTTTTAGCCCACCCTGAAATCGGAGATCTGTTGGAAGTAGTGATTGACCTAGGACGGCAACCAGAAGCCCGTTTTCCTAACTACAACTACCTGTTGGATATAAATGAAATCACAGTTGATGATATAGATTACTCCATAAAAAAGATTGGTAGTTTTGGAATTGATAACCGAGCTGGTATAGAACGTACCCTTCACCGTATTTCCGCCATACGCAATCGCAGCGGCAAAGTAATCGGTATTACATTCAGAGTCGGCAGAGCCGTTTACGGCACCATAAGAATAATAGAAGATTTGATTAAGTCCGGACAAAGTGTACTTCTACTGGGCCGTCCTGGAGTTGGAAAAACTACCATGCTAAGAGAAGTAGCACGGGTCTTAGCAGATGACGCGATGAAGCGAGTAATTGTCGTAGATACTTCTAACGAAATAGCAGGTGACGGAGATATTCCTCACAGAGCAATTGGTCGGGCACGACGTATGCAAGTGCCGTCTCCAACAGAACAACACGGGGTTATGATTGAAGCCGTCGAAAATCACATGCCAGAGGTAATAATTATCGATGAGATAGGCACTGAGCGTGAAGCAAATGCCGCTCGCACTATAGCGGAACGGGGTGTTCAACTCGTCGCGACAGCCCATGGGAACACTTTAGAAAACCTAATAATGAATCCAACCTTGTCGGATTTGGTTGGGGGTATTCAGACAGTAACATTAGGTGATTTAGAGGCAAAAAGACGGAGAACACAAAAGACAATTTTAGAAAGGAATGCCCCTCCTACATTTGATGTTTTAGTAGAAATACAAAGTTGGAGCGTGGTTTCGGTGCACAAAAACGTCGCAAAAACTGTCGATACAATACTGAGAAAACAAACGACACAATCTGAAACAAGGCGAATTGAAGCATCAGGTGAAATTCGACAGGAATTATCTGACAACGAGACAGCAGTCAATGGCCATGATGATGGTGATAAAAAACCGTTTGTTGAATCAATCCATGAAGATGGCGACCAGGTAAATATCACCAACCCAACAAAAATTTTATCCTATGGGGTCAACCGTGGAAGGATAGATCAAGCCATCAAGTCTATCCGTGCATCAGTCACACTCGTAAACGATATGGAAAATGCAGACCTAGTTGTCACGACAAAAAATTATCATAGAAGAGGAACCCAAGCCCTGAAGACTGCAGAAAGATTAGAGAAACCCGTCTTTGTACTACGACGAAACACGGCTAATCAGATCGAACAATTTGTAAGGGCGATAGACAAAGAAAGAATCCAGGGTTCAAGAACCCAACGAGAAAGATCCCTTGCCCTATTAGAAGCAGAAAAAGCTATCCTGAAAATAAAACAAAATGGAGAACAGGTGGAATTGAGTCCTACTAATTCTTATTTACGGCGAATACAACATCAATTGGCCCAAGATAATCAAATCCAATCTTCGAGCGTAGGAAAAGATCCTCAACGCCGTGTCGTTCTGCATAACAGTTAGTGTCACATTAAAAATATGTCAAACGGCAAATTAGTAGTTTTTGAGGGCATCGATGGCAGTGGCAAAAGCACCCAGTGTAAATTATTACATGATCGCTTGGTGGAAAACGGCACAAATACAACCCTTGTCAGGGAACCTGGCGGTACAGAAACTGGAGAACACATAAGAAAGTGGCTATCTTCTGGAAGCGACTTAAACCCAATGTCGGAATTCCTACTCTTTTCTGCGGCTAGATCAGCGCTCCTGTCACAAAAAATACAACCTGCCTTAAATATGGGCCATATAGTCATATCAGATCGATACATGTACTCATCGATTGCGTATCAATCTTTCGGAAGAGGAATCGCACCACATAAAATTAGGACAATAAACCAAATTGTTACTGATGGGCTTGATGCTGACATCGTGTTTCTAATCGATACGCCACCTGAAATCTCCCTGAAAAGAATTAGGAACCGCGAGGGAGACAGGTTTGAAAAAGAAACAATGCAATTCCATAAAAAAGTTAGAAAAGGGTTTAAGGAACTCGCAAACCAAGATGAATCCGTATGGTTCACTATAGACGGCGAGACCCGTACAGCGAATATACACGAATTAATATGGAATAAACTTCAAGAAAAATCCATCATATGAACTTCGGGACCGCCATATATCTTGGTTACAGTCGATAATAAAATTTATACATGTCACCCATATAGGATTCTATAAGGCACCTCTGTCACCATTTTTGTAGCTTCATTATGACCAATAAGACTAACTGCTGCAGACCAACCATCATAGAGATCAGGTGCCCTTGTCCCTAAAGCCATGTGGGTGTCGGAAGCTATAACATGACATAACTTGTTGACTAAGATGTCTTTTGTAAACCTTCTTATCTTGACCCCTAATTTCCCATATATGCTACCTGCAGTGATTTGAGTTAACATACCCTTCCTAACCAATCGTTCCAATAATTGAGTATCCTCGTAAAACATATCCATTCTCTCAGGATGAGCAATGATGGGGATCAGGCCAAGTTCCATAATTTCATCTAATATACTTTCGATATAGGGTGGGCGACCTGACCACGGCATTTCTACCAAAATATAGTCACCAGAATTTATAGTCAGTGCAGTCCCTTGGCCTATATCTCTTGGTAGATTCAAATCTAAATGGTTTTCCATACCCATCTTTAGCTGTACAGAAATCCCATTTTGAGTAGCTCTCGACTGCACCTCTCCTAGTAATCTGTGTACAAATTCTACTGAATGGTTTTCGTTTACATCCTTTCGGTGAGGGGTGGCCAAAATCTCTTTTACCCCCTGATTGCCACATATTTCCATTATTTGCAATGTTTCTTCTGGTTTAAGCGGGCCATCATCAATTCCAGGGAGCAAATGATTGTGTAGATCATACATATCCAAGGTAGTCAACGCTGTTTTATCTCCAAGGTGGTTCAGGTAATTTTGAGGCAAATCAATCACAGTAATTT
>CAZUHE010000012.1:0-3047 GCA_964620395.1 uncultured Dehalococcoidia bacterium | reverse complement strand
CCTATTATCAGCGTGGAAAAAAACAGAGCCTTTGTTAAAATCTAGACAAAGGATACGCATAAAAATGCCAAAATCAATTTACATTAGAAATTTTCATTGGGATGATTTGAAAGAGACAATTACATTTACCAATAAAGTAAATAATAACGATAAAACGCCAAGAGAACTTACAGAATCCCTCTTTGTGCAATCTACCCAAATCCTAGGACTTTGCGTCCAATCAGATTTTTTCGTCGCCTTCAATGCTGCCAAATCCATGGTAGGGTTCATGAAAATAATCAAAGAACCCAAAATTTCAAGACATATATTGGAGTATTCAATTACAAATAACCAAGACCGAGTTGAGGTTTTTGGATCATTAATTAACAAGGCACACACATATATTAGAAAGACAAATCTTAAATCTATACACATACAAGTTGACAGTAATGATTTGAAAATAATTGAATTTTTGAAGACTCAGAATTACTCAAAAATTAAGACATATTGGACTTATATTTGGAAAACAAAACCGCTTGAAGAGATGAATGTACCTGAGGGATTTTGTCTAACCCATTTCGTTAAATCAAAGGACGAGGCGCCTCTTACGTCCCTTCAAAATCAATCTTTTGAAACTCATTGGGGATTTGCACCAAATAGCATAGAAGAGATAAGCGCAAGGGTATCAATGGAACGTAACTACCCTAAAGGAATAATCATTCTTAAAGATCGTGGAAGATTCGCTGGTTATAACTGGACACAAATAGCAAGAAAATGTGATCAGTCCGTCGGTTGGATATCAATGATAGGAATACATCCTGACTACCGTGGACGCAAGTTAGGAAAAGCAATTGTATTAGCAGGTATGCACCAATTGAATAACATAGGTGCATCCGAAATAGAGTTGGAAGTTGACTCAGACAATAAACCTGCGACCAATCTCTATCTAGCTTTAGGATTTATTGAAAAATCGACGACTTTTTGGTTCGAACGTAATAATCAACCTATGAACTAAGTTGAGTTGAATAAGGAATACTTACAAAAGACTCGTAATATTTTTCCATCCTAAGGGCAACATTTCCCCAACTCATTTGGTTAGCCGTTTTCATAGCGGCTTTTGACATAAATTCTTTGAGATCTAAGTTCGATAACAAAACCTCTATCTTTTCAACATATGGTTCTGGGCACCGCCACGGTATCAAGTACCCATTTTCACCATTGTCCACAAAGGAAGGAATACCTCCTACCCTCGACGCTACGACAGGAAGTCCACAGGACATCGCCTCCAATGCTACCAATCCAAAACTTTCATAAAATGAGGGCAACACAAGCACATCCGAAGCAGAATAATAATTTCTCAATGTATCCTGATCAACAGATCCTTTAAAGTGGACACGATCCTCAAGGCATTTATCAACAGTTTTCCTTCGCAACCGATCTAATTCCGGGTCCTCTATAAGACTACCCCCAACCACAAATAATTGTAGATCTCTAGATCTGGAAAGAATCTCAAAAGTATCCAGTAATAAGTCTAACCCTTTTATAGGTTCGATTCTTCCAACGTATAACAATGTATCTAATTCATCAATATCTAACTTCAGTCTCGCAGTTTTTTTTGGCACAGGTTTAAATTTGTCGGAATCTACGCCGGCTGAGATCACATCTATCTTATCCGACTTAAATTCATACAAGGACTCAATATCCCTAGCCTCTCCGTCAGATAGTACCAATATCCCATCTGAAATATCCATAACAAATTTTTCGTTCAATATCCTTTCATCCGATTCTTTTTCTCCGGGTCTAGCCCTCAATTTTGTTTTGGCAAGGGTGTGAAAAGTGGATATAAAAGGAACATGCCACTTATTGCGGATTTTTTCAGATGCAAGGCCAGACAACCAATAATGGCTGTGAAGGATGTCATATGTTTTCGAAGTTTGTGCATTGAAGGCAAACACATTTGCAACAAACTCATTTATATATTGAGGAAGCGCATTTTTATCCGCAGACACTGGCCCTGCTTTAATGTGAATCACCCTGGCATTATTATTTAAATCAACTATCACAGGATCATTTTCATCATGGGTACGGGTAAATACGTCAACGGAATGACCTAAAGCAGACAGCTGCTTGGCAACATTTAAAACGTATACATTCATTCCACCGACATCTTTTTCCCCCAACCTCGCTACCGGACATCCATGGAAACTAATAACAGCAATATTCAAAGTTATAACGACCTTCTGCGAAAACTTTCCCAGTTCTTTATTAAGTTATTTCAAATAATACCAAGGTTTGTATTGATCTACCTTTGGATGACTAGATCAAATACAGACCTATCTTTGGCTCCTAATTGATATTTGTACCTCTCAGTACCCTTCAAAAAATTATATTCCTTTTTGCCGATATCGATCGCATGTCTAATAGTAAAGGCTTTATTTAGTAATCCAACACTTAAATGTGCCATATCGGTTCGATACCCGCTGTTATACAACAAGTATTGATCGTCGTAATCAAAGCAAATACAACCAGCAACCTTTTCTCCCTCTATCTCCATAAAAAATAAGTCGAATTGCGATCTTTCCAACAGATCAAATGCAATTTCCATGAAAAACATCTTTCTGTCTTTCGCCAGAAATTCTTTCTTATCATGACTACTCATAGACATTAATTCAAAAAAACAAGACATTGATTCCTCGAGCGTTTCAAAAGCGTCTTGAAATTTCAACTGCTGATAGGCTCCATTATTTTCCAAGCGCCTTATCTTCCTTCTAAGCTCATGTCTATCCTTTTTCCTGAGCTGGGAAACATAATCATCCCACTTACACGGTAATTCAAGAAACGGCGTTTTTTCAGATTCTATTAAGTCAACTTCACACCCATGATTAATGGCAATGTCTTTTAGATATGTCAAGGTGGCAGAATTTTCTGGTATAGATTCCAATCTCATGATTTCCCAATCCAACGGGGATACAAACTTCCATAAATCCTCGAAAAACAATGATTCCTTTCCTTTTATATGAGGAAAATCCATGTAGTCATAAAGATCCGAATCGCCTATAAACGTTAGG
>CAZUHE010000011.1:15968-21674 GCA_964620395.1 uncultured Dehalococcoidia bacterium | reverse complement strand
CTTAAGCTTTGCTTGTTGTGCCTAAAGCCACAACTACTTAATTTACCAAGTTCATCTTCACCAATGTGCCCAAACGGAGTATGGCCAATATCATGACCGAGAGACATGGCCTCAGTTAAATCCTCATTCAAATTGAGCGACCGGGAAATGGTTCTGGCTATCTGGGCAACCTCCAAGGTGTGCGTTAGCCGAGTTACGTAATGATCCCCAACTGGATCAATAAAAACCTGAGTTTTATGTTTTATTCTTCTAAAAGCTTTCGAGTGAATTATACGGTCTCGATCTCTCTGATATTCGGTCCTGAAATCACACAAGGGTTCTTCTTTTAATCTGCCTTTTGATTTTCTTGAAGAACTGGCAAAAGAAGATAAAGTCTCCTCATTTCGCTCTAGCCTACGGCGAATCGAATCTTTCAAAATGACATCCCAGATCAACTACTGTAATAACTAATGATCAATTAACGATCGATATTGGGGATTTCCCTTGCAAAACAAGATCCATATTTTCGAATCCAAACTCCGCTCTCCTACGCCAAGTATCCCAAGTGGTGCCGGCCATATGTGGAGTGGAAACGACATTGGGAAAACCCAAAAGCGGATTGTCAGCGTCCACGGGTTCATTTTCAAAAACATCAATACCGGCGCCCGCTATCAATCCACCAGATATGGCCTCGATTAATGCTGTCTCATCTACTACCGATCCTCTGGAAGTGTTTATTAAAATAGAGGAACGTTTCATCAAAGCAAACTTATCTTTATTTACGATGTGATATGTATTTTCATTTAGCGAAGTGTGACACGAAATTATATCTGATGTTTCAAAAAGACTCTCAATTGATACTGGACAAACATTAAGGGACTTATTAGTCTCATCATCCATCATATTTACGTCGTAATACTGCACAACCGAGCCAAATCCTTGCACTCTTTTTGCGACTTGCTTACCAATATTTCCCATGCCCAAAATACCTACCACCTTGCCCGCCATCTCAAAAGTGTTTTGGCCGTCAATTGACGCGTCCCATCTACCATTTATTGTGTCAGACGAAGCACTAAACAGCTTCTTGTACAATGAAAGCATAAGCAAAACTGCGTGATCAGATACAGCCCAAGAATTAGCTCCTCCATTGTTACAACAGTCAATCCCAAGATCTCTTATAAGTTTTAAGTTAGTTTTGTCATATCCAGCAGCAAGCAATTGTACAAGTCGGCATTTCTTGGCTGATCTCAAGACATCATCAGAGGGTTCTAGTCGGTAACATAAAAGAAAATCAGCATCTGACACTGCATCAATACGTTGAATTTCGGAACTTTCAGATCCGATGGCACAAATATCAAGATGATCCGGCGCATAGGAAATTATTTCGTTTACTATTTTTGACGGCAACCCATTAAGGAATACAACTTTAGCCATAAATTTGCCTCACCATTGTGTGATTCAACGGTTATCCATATCTTTTTCTTAGTATATCTTTCAATCTTTCAGGGGAAAAATCTTGTGCGATACAAACGTCAATTATTTCTTTTTCCCCCGCCTCCACTTTCTCAATGGCAGAGGGAAGATCAGAGACAATATCCCTAGGGATACTAATAACACCATGCTTATCACCGAGTAATATATCTCCCGGTGTTACTGTAACACCACCAACATTTACTGGAATGTTCACTTCTACTAAATGAACATTCGCTCTCGACACCAGTTGTGTTGAAGCAAAGGCATTAAATCCATATGCCTGCATTTCGTCCAAGTCTCTTACTCCTCCATCGGTGACTACACCAACACAGTCCAAAGCAGTATGAATCGCACTTTGCACTTCTCCCCAAAATGAACCAATTACATTTGGGTGATCCAAATCTTTCATCACAATTACTCGTGGGGATGGAATTTTAAGTATTTCATCAACCCAAGTCACTCTTGAAAAATTCATGTTGTCAGATGGAGGTGTGGATGCTTTGATTACAGCTGTTACGGCATGACCAACCATGGCTCCCATGCTCGGAAACATACTCTTGATATCTGGAGACATGAATCCTTCAGTCCGAGGGCGAACCCCAAGACTCTCAATTGCATTTGATACTGCACAAGTCTGCATATCCTTCATCGCATCTATTTGTTCTGCGGTAACTTCCGTCATTAATTGCTCCTTGTTTTATAGAAATGAATCAGACCAATCATCACCACAGCATGATAACAGAGAAGTGATGTTAGTTAGGTAGCATACTAAGATATGGAATAAGTCCATCATTCCTTGACCCTACATCTCTTAGGCCTATAATTGAGGTGCTAGACCGAATGCGGTAGTAATTTCATGAAAACTTCAGACTACTAGAAATAGGTAGACATTATAGATATTAGATAAGGAGTGCAGAATAATGGCAAGAGGAGAGATTGGATTCGTTGGGCTTGGTATCATGGGTAAGCCGATGGTACGCAATTTGCTGAAAGCAGATTATTCAGTAACAGTTTATGACATCGTTGCGGAATCTGTTGAAGAATTGGCGAGTGAAGGTGCAAAACCTGCATCATCCGCCGCGGAAGCAGCTGCAGCCGCGCCGATCACAATAACTATGGTCCCGGACTCACCTCAAAGTGAAGCAGCAATTATGGGACCAGGTGGCGTCTTAGAAGGTGCTGCTGCTGGAAATACTGTAATAGATATGAGTTCGATAGCACCAGCGTCTTCACAAAAAATAGCTCAAGCATGTGAAGCTGCCGACGTTAAATTTCTAGACGCACCCGTTAGTGGAGGAGAAACTGGAGCAATCGAAGGTACCCTGGCTGTAATGGTTGGAGGCAAGCAAGAAGTGTTTGATGCTAACTACGATATGCTTAGTGCCATGTCGGGTAGCATAGTTTTATGTGGGGGATATGGTGCGGGAAATATAACTAAACTGGCAAACCAGATCATAGTGGCCGGCAATATTGCAGCTCTCGGGGAGGCAATGGTATTGGCTCGAAAATCTGGTATTGATCCAAAAGTAGTTTATGAAGCCATAAAGGGTGGACTTGCGGGTAGTACAGTAATGAATACCAAAGGTCCCATGATGCTAGAAGGCAATTTTGATCCTGGTTTTAGGATTGTGCTCCACCAAAAAGATTTGCACAATGCGATATTGACTGGCAAGGACGTAGGTGTCCCCCTAATGGTGACTAGCCTTGTGCAGCAGATTCTTGGTTCGTTGATAAATGATGGTAAGGGAAATTCCGACCACTCAGCAATAGCAAATTTCATGGAAGATCTAGCGGGAATAACAATAGCCGACTAGAACGCATGTATTTGGATTGTCTATCTTAAAATTTGATAGCGAGCCGGACAAGAGATAATAAAATGTTATTCCGTCCTCAGATGGTAGCGGTAATACGTATGTAACTTTGAGTCCAAAAGGATAGTAGCGTTATGAGCCACCACCGAAAGATACCCACCAAGGAACAAATTAACGGTTACCTAAAAGACACCAACTGGGGAAGATGGGGAACAAAAAGTGGTGCAGGTGCAATTAATCTCATAACTGCCGAGAAACGAATAGAGGCTAGCCGTTTGGTACAAACAGGTAAGACCGTATCCTTAAGCCGACCTCTACCCGTAGAGCCAAACGGAGAAAATCCACGACCAGCACAACACTACATGTACAAAGCGGAACGAGCTCCCAATGGGGGAGCGGCCATGGATTTTTATGGATCCTTTTACCATGGAACTTCCACAACACACATAGATGCCCTGTGCCATGTATGGAATGAAGACGGAATGTGGGAAGGAAAGAATCCTGATGACATCATTGGTTTTGAAGGCGCTTCATTTGGCACGATTGACGAATGGAAAGATGGGATTCTCACCAAAGGAATATTGCTTGATGTGCCCTTACATAGAGGTGAACCATACGTCACGATGGAAAAACCGGTTCACGGATGGGAACTGGAAGACATTGTCAAAACCCAAAACTTGAATGTCCAACCAGGAGACGCCATTTTTGTCTACTGTGGTAGGGAAAAATATGCTGAAGAACATGGTGGAACCTGGATGAAAACAACTGGACGCCCGGGACTTCATGCTTCCTGCCTCCCCTTTATCAAGGATAATGATGTTTCTGTTTTGGGCTGGGACATGATGGATTCGGCACCCAATGAATATGATGTCCCATGGTCAGTACATGGCGCTATCTTTGCCTATGGGGTGGCATTAATAGACAATGCTCTATTGGAACCTTTATCAATAACCTGCAGACAGGAAAGCAGATACGAATTTATGGTGACAATCAACCCACTGTACGTAAAGGGAGGTACAGGTTCACCTGCCAACCCCATCGCTGTATTCTAGTTCGATAGCACCCGTAGGAAAACAACCTACTTCTTTTTATTTTTGCTATTCTTACCCTTACTTACGGCTTTCTCCGCGGACCCATTCAGCTCTATTTTGGGCTCATCAGACAAGTCTAAGTCTCCGACACATGCTATAGACGACACAGAATCCCCGTCCCTAGGTTTAAAAATTGTCACCCCTTGTGTGATACGCCCACGTAGATTACTGATCTCACTCAAGTTCGTGCGCATAATTTGGGCCTTTTCAGATACAACATAAACCTCGGTCGCCTCAGCAACAATCTCTGCGTCAGCGATGAGGCCTGTATTCTTTGTAAGTTTGAATGTCTTAAGGCCAAGACCACCCCGTCCTTGGCGCCTGTATTCGGATAATGGGTTTACTTTCCCTCTACCCATTCTACTTATAATTAGCAACCTACTCGAATCGTTGCCCACATCCATTGAAACAACTTTATCACCGGTTCTCAGAGACATACCTTTAACTCCGCCAGCCGCCCTACGCCTAGTTGGCAAATCATCAACCGAAAAACGGATCCCCATTCCTTGTTCTGAAACAAAAATTATGTCATCGGATCCGTTAGCCGATTCGGATCCGTTAGCCAATTTAACTGAAACTAATTCATCATCATCCTTGAGATTCATTATGATCAACCCAGATGGCCTGATGTGTTCAACATCTTCTAGTTTGATCCTCTTCACCCTACCCCGCGTCGTTCCTAATACTAGGTATCCATAGTCTTCGTATTGTTTTTTACCAACCGAGACGATGGCACTGATTCGCTCCGTATCCCAAACAGGTACTATGTTTGCGACAGGAACACCTCTGGTGTTTCTTCCTATGTCAGCACGCAGTTCGTATCCTATCTTGGATAGCACTCTACCCTTATTGGTAAAGAACATAATTTTGTCGTGGCTATCTACGACGAGAAGATCCTTAATCGGATCCCCATCCCTCGTATTCATCCCAGATACACCTTTACCTCCCCGATGTTGACGTCTAAATGTGTCTGCTGGGATTCTTTTAACGTATCCCCCCTGGCTAAACGTTATAACTATCTGCTCATGAGCTTCTAATTCCTCACGGCTAAGGTCATATGCATCATTACTAATTTTTGTTCGACGCTTTTCTCCAAATTTTTCCTTAAGTTCATCTGTCTCTTCTTTAACTACCATTAGAATTTTGTTTTCATCAGCCAAAAGAGCCTGTAAGCCAGCAATTTTTTCCTGTAGTTCCTGATATTCTTGCTCTATTTTTTCCCTTTCAAGAGCAGCTAACCGTCTCAATTGCATATCAAGGATAGCTTGGGCTTGAGCATGATCAAGGTTAAATCGTCCCATCAATTCATTGCGGGCAGCCTCCACGTCTTGTGAATTTCTTATAAGTTTGAT
>CAZUHE010000011.1:0-15868 GCA_964620395.1 uncultured Dehalococcoidia bacterium | reverse complement strand
CCATCAATTCATTGCGGGCAGCCTCCACGTCTTGTGAATTTCTTATAAGTTTGATCACTTCATCTAGGTTACTGATAGCAATCCGAAGTCCAGCGAGAATATGAGCTCTTTCCTGCGCTTTCTTCAGTTCAAATTCAGCTCGCCTTCTAACCACACGTTGACGGAATTTAACGTATTCCTGCAATGCCGTTCTAAGTGTTATAACTTTCGGATTTCCATCTATCAAAGCAAGCATGTTTGCCGAATATGAAGATTGCAGTGCTGTCTGCTTGTAAAGATTGTTCAGAACAACTTGAGGCTGAACTCCACCCCTCAATTCATAAACAATTCTCATACCATCTCTATCAGACTCATCTCTGATTTCTGATATTCCTTCTATACGACGGTTTTTAACCAATATTGCTGTTTTTTCTACTAAAGCAGCTTTATTAACTTGATAGGGAAGTTCAGTCACAACAATCTGCATTCGATTTCCTGATCGAGCTGTTGGCTCAATCTCCGCGACAGCTCTCACGATAATTTGGCCTCGTCCTGTAGAGTATGCGTCGCGAACTCCTTGTCGACCCATAATAGTTCCACCGGTAGGGAAATCAGGCGCCTTTACTGACTTCATCAACTCTTCCACTGTCGCCTCAGGGTTATCAATTAGGGTATTAACTGCATTACACACTTCCCGCAAATTATGTGGAGGTATGTTTGTAGCCATTCCAACAGCTATACCAGAAGCTCCATTGACCAGAAGATTTGGCAATCTGGCAGGAAGCACAGTTGGCTCCCTTAAAGTATCATCAAAATTTAATGACCAATCCACAGTATCTTGGTCTAGGTTTGCTAGCATTTCCTCAGCTACCTTGCTGAGTTTAGCTTCCGTATATCTCATGGCAGCAGGAGGATCATTATCGATACTGCCGAAGTTTCCCTGCCCATCAACTAACGGCATTCGTACTGTAAAATCTTGCGCCAGCCTAACCATCGCATCATAAACCGCCGAATCACCGTGAGGGTGCCACTTACCCAATACCTCTCCCACTAACCTTGCACTCTTTTTATATGAGGAATTGGGCCGCATTCCCAAGTCATGCATCGCATAAAGAATTCGTCTTTGAACTGGTTTCAACCCGTCTCTTGCATCTGGCAAAGCTCTGGATACAATTACACTCATCGCGTAATCAAGATATGAGCTCCTCATTTCTTCTACTATCTGGGTAGGTTTTATAAAACCAAAATCAGATTTATTGGATGTCATAATTATCTCCTTCACGCAAAATACTGACTCTTGTTTGAGAAATCAGACGCACTGTAAATAATATAATCAAGAAACAGCCTACCGTGAGCCCCTAAAACAGTGTTACGTGAGTGTGTATTTTACGCATTATTTAGCTACTGAATTATAGCACAAACAGTAGTGTTTTAAGGGGTATTTAGACCCTCTATATTGTAGTTTTTGCGTGGTATATTAACGCTTCAAACAATCTGTCAAAATGTGGAGGGATTTCCATCCCAATATAAGGGATAAATTGAACTCCCAAAACCCAACCATGATCCGGACTTTCAACCGCCTCTACAAGACCATCTTCCATTGACCATGCCGTCGACAGGAGATTTTTGGATTTTTGTGCTTCCTTTATACCTTCGTTATGCCGACTGTTTACACGAACAAAACCTCCTGATCCGACTGTGGCAGCTAGCCTACTACCTGGAGATATAAATATTCGGTGAAAAGATGATGCTTCTCTACCGTCTGAAAACACAGAGTCATGATCAAATATCCCAACCTCTATCCCTCCCCCAAAAACGACATTCATCAAATGCATCCCGCGCGATATTCCTAAAATCGGCACATCACGATCCAAAGCCTCCTGCAGAACGTGTATTTCAAACTGGTCCAAGGATTTATCAGAGTCACCCTGTTCAGCATTATCAGGTCCATTTTTATATGAACTGGGATGAATTGCAGGGCCATCAGCAAAAAGGAAACAATCAACATTTTCCATATACGTGGAGGAATTATTAACATCATCGCGATTGATAATGTGTACTTGAGCTCCTACCTTTTCTACTTGTTTTACGACTAAATTCTCATGTTTTTTGTTGCTACTTACTATTCCCACCACTACCTTCGAATTATCTTGACCCACTTTTGACCACCTCTTGTTATAATTACACCCGCTC
Source organism: uncultured Dehalococcoidia bacterium (assembly GCA_964620395.1). Lineage (GTDB taxonomy): Bacteria > Chloroflexota > Dehalococcoidia > Lucifugimonadales > UBA826 > CAZUHE01. The sequence goes on along the minus strand of CAZUHE010000011.1, from coordinate 13,696 downwards.
AGGGCATGCTTCAAAAATTATGTCACGCTTTCTATCTCTATGCATGTCCCAACAACACATGAAAGACAAATTAGGGAAGGTAGCAAAGGTTGCCTCGGTATCAATTTTATGATTAGGTGCGACTTAATATGAAAATCACCGATGTTCAAGCTGTCTATCCTAAGTATGTGAACGCCCCCTCATCCTGGAGATCATCCCTATGGCAAATAGTCATTAAGATTGAAACCAACGTAGGGATATTTGGATATGGATTCGGAGGTGGCGGCTTAGCGTCAGTCGCAATTGTAAACAATCATTTTAAAGAATTATTGATAGGAAAAAACATAGAGAGCAAGGATGACATATCGGAGATTTGGGATCACCTTTACTTTGAGTCAATACCTTACGGAAGGAAAGGTATCGCTATAATGGCCCTCAGCGGAGTTGACTTGGCTCTTTGGGACCTACTGGGAAAGGCGGAAGGAACCCCGGTTTACAATTTAGTTGGAACACGGAACAAGCAATCTGTTCAATCCTATGCGACGGGAACAGACATCGAATGGTACGCTGAACTGGGGTTCACCGCACACAAGTTCCCCCACAGGTGGCGCGATGATCTCGATTACGACACCGCGGTATTAAGCGCTGAACGCTCCAGAACACTTGTCGGAAAAAACGGCAAGGTCATGATAGACACATACATGTCCTGGGATGCAGAAGTCACCACAAGAATGAGCGAACAGTTGAAAGACTTCAATATATATTGGTTTGAGGACGTTTTAGAGCCTGACAACTTGGAAGCCCAGTCTCTCCTGCGACCTAATGTAAAACCCACGCTAATAGCAGGCGGGGAACACGAATTCACTCACCACGGCTTCCAGGCAATAGCCGACAATAAAGCTTTAGATCTATGGCAACCAGACATAACATGGTGCGGAGGAATAACGGCAGCCTTAAAGATAATGCAGATCGCTAAACATGAAAATATACCTGTCGTACCTCATAGAGGCGGGGAAGTGTGGGGCTTACACTTTATTGTATCAAGCGATTGTGAAAATCTAGCTGAAATTTTGCCAGGTACAAGAGAAGAGACAAAAGACGAATTATGGATAGGTGAGCCAGAGTATTTCGAAGGTTACATTGAACCTACAGACAGACCTGGATTCGGTGTAGCTCCTAATCTCTCCATGCTTCCATAAGATATCTTAGCTTTCCTTTTTAAGCATCTCATTAGGAGCTGTCTATTAGCCCTTTGATATACCCGTAGGTATATGCAAATCCAACCATAGTAGAATTATCCCCCGACATATGAGGCACATGATCGGGCATCAACATAAATTGATAATCAAATTTTTTATACTCCTCAACACACTTCCTCATATCCACATCACCATCATCTATATAGGTCTCAACAAAATCCAAAAACCCTCCCGTAATATTCCTAAAATGTACATTGAAAATTTTCCCTTTATTACCGAAGTACCTTATAACGTCGTAAATCTCAGTCCCCGGATCTTCTAACATTTCCGAAACCGTCCCCTGACAAAAATTAAGGCCATGATAAGAACTGGGATGAAGATCTATAAATTTTTTAAGCCCCTCAACACTGCCCAACACCCTATCAACGCCCCTAAACCCTTTTGGGCGCGGCATACCAGGATCATGTGGATGTAAAGCCATTCTAGTCTTATATTCCTCAGCTACAGGAGCCATATTTTGTACAAAGTAATCTATTCGTTCCCACATCATATCTGCGGTCGTATTGCCCGATTTCGTCAAGGGAGGATCTTCAACAGCCTTACCGTAACGAAAAGCACGAGTGTCAGAACCACCCCTCCATATCTCTCTTTCCGTGCTGACAACACCCAAAAGTGTGAGGTTGTATTTGACAGCTGGAATACCAGCTAAGGCACAATTCTTAACAATGTTTTGCATCAATTCAATTTCTCGATCCCGTTCAGGGCTTTTTCCCAACATAATGTTCGGATTTTCCGCCACTGAAATTTCATGCGAATTTAGGGGTAGCGGGATAAAGTCTAATTTGAGTCCGAACGATTCAACGTGTTCTCTATACTGGGATAAATGGTCTACAGTCCATTGAGAGGGATCACCATCTGGGTAGCCGCAAATATGATTAACACCTAACTGAGCAAACACTCTATAGTCATCGTCATTTCGAGCCTTTAATTGCGTACCAACATGCATAATATATTTCCTTATTTAGTGAGTTCATTTGATATCGTCATACTTATTTTTGCTGTAAAAACCACAAAGCAAATCATTTGGAACCTTTCGAGTCCTTTGATTCAAGTTTTCGGAGTAATTTAAATACAGAGTATGCCATATAATTAATCTAACGTGCGAGTGGAAATCACAAATAGCCATCAAATTCTTACTTTGCGAAAAAACAATACGATAACTTCATCAAAACGAATGTGTCATTCGCTTGTTATATTACTGGTTGTAATACTTACAAGTTCAGTTGTATCTGCCTGTGTCAACGAGACAGCAGTTGTCAAAAAAACAGTAATTACTCCTGTTGACTCATCAATAGATGAAATAGGAATTCGTCTATTGTCAACGGACGTAAGTGTGGGTATGAACCGACTTGCATTCGGATTAATAGAAAAAGGTAAAGGACCTATAAAAGACACTCCAGTTTCCCTGAATATATTTTACCTGGATGGCGACAATCCAAATGAAGCAATTGATGTTTTAGTACCCAAGTATGTAGAGTGGCCAAGCGGGAAAACCGGTGTTTATACCACCAATGTAAATTTCAAGGAAAAAGGTCGCTGGGGATTAGGCATCGTAATAGATTCAAACGATGGAGTACGCACTGCATCAGCATTGATCGAAGTTTCTGCCACAAGTACAGCGCCCTTTGCAGGATCTATAGCACCATATTCCAACACTAAGTCTCTAACTTTGGAAAATCCTATAGAATCAATAACTTCAGACCCGAATCCTTACCTTCCTTTGTATGAACTAACCCTACAACAAGCCCTTGATTCAACACTGCCTTCAGTGGTAGTTTTTGCCACACCGGCCTACTGTGTAACTGCAACTTGTGGCCCTCAACTGGAAATTATCAAAGACCTCCATAGATCGCACAATGAGTCGATTAATTTCATACACATCGAAACTTATGAAAACCCTCAAGACATAAGGGGTAATTTATCTAATGGCATAATTTCTACTGCAGTCAAGGAATGGAATTTACCGAGTGAACCATGGACATTTTTGATCAACTCTGAAGGTATTGTAGTAGAACGATATGAAGGATTGGTCACCACCGAAGAGATACTAGATGTTTTGCCATCATTACGTTGATAAATCACATAGATGATAATTATATTGATATTGATTAAAATTATCCGCGTACATTGATGATTTTTTTGATATTAACAAGATCTAATGGGCATTAATCATTATTTTGAAATGCTCTCTGTATTACCACCTTTCCAAAGGTTGGTCGGGTCTTTGCGTCAAAATTCTTCTCTCGTATACACACAAGTCATCGATGAGGCCGTCCCTTTCTTAATACCTACATTGATGCAAGAAACACAGCGACCAATACTTTTGATATGCCCTACCCCGGATCAATCAAGAAGAGTCCATGAACAGATTAAGACCTGGAACAATGATAAAAACTTAGTGTTGCGATTTTCAGAGACTGAATCGCTCCCATATGAACGTTTGGTTACTGATTCAGCAACAACCCAGCAAAGAATCAGCACGCTATCTAAATTAAACAATTTAGGTGTTGGTGAATTACCCTTGATAGTTTCCTCAGTGGCGGCACTTTGCCAAGGAACCCTCTCCAAAGAAATACTCGAAAATTCAACAGATATCGTTTCAAAAGGTGACAAAATATCACTCAGTGATTTAGCACTTCAAGTCTCAAATAAAGGATATTCAATTGAACCAACAACCTCAACAAATGGCGAAGCGAGTCGTCGGGGCGGCGGAATTATGGACATATTTCCCACCGGTTCTGAATCTCCTTTCCGAATAGAATTATGGGGAGACGAGGTCGATAATATCAGGGTGTTTGACCCAAACACACAGAGGTCAAAAGAAGAAGTGCCGTCAATAAGGATTGACCCTGCGATTGAAACACTTCCAAACATGATCTCCAAAGAAAAGTTAGATCTTTCTCTATCAAGAATAGATCTTTCGAATTGTTCCATTGAAGATAGTAAAACAATTCGAGATGAACTCGACTCAATATTAAAAGGATTGATATTCGATGATATTGGTATTTATTCAGGAATTATTAACCAGGGTCTCTTAACAGATTACCTTCCAAAAAATACCATTATTATTTTTTATAGGCCCACAGATATCGCAACGGCTGCGTGGGATGCCGAGTCAAGACTGAAAGAACTGAAAACCGCTAAGGAAACTAGGGGCGAAATCCCATTCAATCTCCCTCCTAACTATTGTGACTGGAATAGTATGGAAAACAAGTTCAAAGAATTTTTCCCCAACAATATGCATATCGTTCCCTGGGGAGCGGAAGATCTTATCGCTACCAGTATGCATATTATGCCTTTCAGTTCGACTCCCACGTACCAGGGAGATCTGGAAAAACTAACCGATGATGTTAAAAACTTTACATCCAGCGATGGAAAAATCATTGTGAACACAATGTATCCTGATCGTATTGCCGACCTGATTAAGACGAAAAACATTCGAAATAAAGACTCGATATTGGTGCTTGAACCCGGCGCCAATGACACAGGTGATGGATTTATCTTAAATTCATCTGAGAATAACCTGATGGTGTTGGGTGACAAGGAAATATTCGGGCTCGAAAGAAAGCGTAGAACCATAAGAAAAACCTCAGTGAAAAGAGAGGCTTTTTTTGAGGAAATTTCCCCTGGTGATTACGTGGTACATGTAGAACATGGTATAGCCAGGTTTCTCGGAACTGATAAACGAAAAGACGATGAAACCAACCAAGAATATCTGATATTGCAATATTCCCAGGGGGATAAACTATATGTACCTTTTGATCATATAGACAGAGTAGCACCGTATGTGGCTCCTATGGATAGGGCTCCCTCGCTAACCCGCCTAGGAACCCAAGAATGGGTACGCACGAAGGCGCGGGTGGAAAAATCCACAAAAGAAATGGCAGCGGAGCTGTTATCGATTTACGCACAAAGAGAACTTGCAGAAGGGTACCAGATGGGCCCAGACACAAAATGGCAAAATGAACTTGAGCATTCATTTCCATACGTGGAAACATCGGACCAATTATCTGCATTATCGGAAATTAAAAGTGACATGGAATCAAAAAAGCCCATGGATCGCCTTATATGTGGGGACGTAGGCTATGGAAAAACAGAAGTTGCCTTGAGAGCTGCGTTCAAAGCAGTAATGGAAGGAAAGCAAGTGGGCATATTGGTGCCCACTACAGTTTTAGCTCAGCAACACTTTGAAACGTTTTCCGAAAGACTTCAATCTTTTCCAGTAACAATACAGGCTCTCAGTAGATTCAAGTCCTCAAGTGATCAAAAAGCAATATTAAAGAGCTTGAATGATGGTTCAATTGACATATGTATCGGCACTCATAGATTGATCCAACGTGACGTCAAATTTAAAGATTTAGGGTTAGTTATCATAGACGAAGAACAAAGATTTGGAGTATCTCACAAAGAACAATTAAAGGGTCTACGCAGCCAAGTTGACGTCCTTACACTCACAGCTACTCCCATTCCAAGAACTTTGCACATGTCTTTGGCTGGGGTTAGAGACATGAGTACTATAGAAACTGCACCTGACGCACGCATGCCCATAAAAACATATGTGTCGGAGTTTAGTGACGACCTAATAAGGGAAGCTATATTAAGAGAGATAGACAGGGAAGGCCAAGTTTATTTTCTACATAACAGGATACAAAACATAGACTACATGGCCGAATATCTTACAATGTTGGTTCCTGACGCAAGGGTCGGAATAGCACATGGCCAAATGTCTGAAGGAGAACTGGAAAAGTCTATGTCAGCCTTTTCTGAGGGCACGATAGACGTACTGGTTTGCACAACAATCATTGAATCAGGGTTAGATATACCAAACGCCAACACTCTAATAGTGAACAGGGCTGACAGATTTGGTCTGGCTCAACTTTACCAACTAAGGGGGAGAATCGGAAGAAGTTCAACCAGAGCATATTCATACCTACTAATACCGAGAGCCAGAAGTTTAACAGAAACATCAGAAAGACGTCTAAAAGCAATGCTTCAAGCCACTGAACTGGGATCAGGGTTTAAAATCGCTATGAAAGACTTAGAGATACGAGGGGCGGGAAACATCTTGGGCGCCGAACAGAGTGGGCACATATTCTCAGTAGGATTTGACTTGTATACCAGGCTACTCTCAAATGCCGTTGAAGATTTACGTTCTCAGATGGATACAAGTACCGAAAATACAGACTTCTTAATCAATGACAAAGAATTGCGAGAAGCCTCTATCAATTTACGAATTCCAGTCGGTATACCACCCGAATACATTTCCGATTTACCTTCACGCCTAGATGTATATCGAGAGATCAATACTACGAAAACATTAGAAGATGTTAAGGAAAAAGGAGAAGAACTAAAAGACAGGTTCGGGCCACTGCCATGGCAAACTATTAACCTTCTTCTTTGCAAACGTTTGAAAATCATGGCACCAACTGCAGGAATTGAATCTATTACCAAAAACGGGGACAAATTAACGTTGCAATTTTCTCATCCTGTAAGCGATGTGAAGATACCTTTATCAAAGCTACTCGGCAGTAAATGGAAAATAGGAAATGAACAAATAAGAACTTCTACTGAGAATTTTTCTGGTAAATGGGAAGAGGATTTGACAAAATCCATACACAAAATATCGGAATTTTACAAAAAATTTAATTCTCAATTATCGGTAACCATTGACAATCAATCGGTTAGCGATACAGACACAATCATAGACTTTCAAGAACGTCATGAATCTCAGGCAAATTCTTAATTCGAGGGCAAGCATTAAAACACTTGTGGATATCATCTCGATCAATTAATACCGGATAAATCCCCACATCAGAGGCCCCTTTTATATCAGAATCAATTTGATCCCCCACATGAACGGATGTGGCTTTAGTTGAACCCGCTTGTCTCAAGGCTTCCATAAACATGGGGGCATGCGGTTTTTCAGATCTAACCTCAGACGACGTCACAGCAAAGTCGACCAGGTTTTCCAAACCAAATTTCTCTATCAATGAATTCCCCGATTGATTCATGTTTGATAGCAACCCTACCTTAACTCCTTGACATCTCAGATCCTTGAGTACGGGTATGACATCTTCATATATGTTGAGATCATATGGGATTGTCTTTATATGATTCCAAATTTTACCCGCCTTATCTAAATCAACCTCAATATCAGATCCGGACAAAACGAGGCGTTCATATTTACAAAAGAAATAAAAAGCTTCCTCTTGGTTCATTTTGCGAACAGGCATAAGCGTATTTTGCTTGGTCATAAATGCATCCGCAATCCCATACCCTTTTAAAATCCCTTCAGGCGATGGAGACAGTCCGAATCTTTCACATGCTAATGATTGAATTTCAAAACGGGATGGATGAAAGCCAACCAAGGTTCCATAAAGGTCGAAGAAAATTGCTTTAATCATCTAGTTATAATATCAGTCCACAATAATCAAGGAACGGTGTATGAAAACTGGAAAGCTACCCATACAAACTCTCGAAAGGATAATTTCCAGCATATCAACAAAAAACCCTCGCGTTGCAGTTGGGCCAACTGTAGGTGAGGACGCGGCGCTTATCGATATGGGAGACCGATATTTAGTTGCAACGACAGATCCAATAACTTTCACGTCTGAAAAAATCGGATGGTATGCGGTCCAAATAAACGCTAATGATATAGCAGCAATGGGAGGAATTCCTGAATGGATGATGTGCAATATATTGCTCCCTACTGATACTTCAATAGAAGTGGTGGAAAACATATTCAAACAACTTAAAACAGCCTGCGAACAATTAGGTATCACGATCATCGGAGGCCATACCGAAGTCGTCACAAAAATAACTAGCCCAATAATTACTGGAGTAATGCTTGGAGAAGTAAAAAAAGGCCAAGAAACAAAATCCTCTGCCGCTCAAAACGGTGATTCTATACTAATGACTAAATCTATTCCCATCGAAGGTTGTACAATCCTAGCCAGGGAAGCAAGAAAAACAATATTAGCATCTGGGGTGAGCAACGATGTTTTAGAAGCCGGGAAAGTATTATTGGAAAAGCCCGGGATAAGTATTGTTAAAGAAGCCCGAATAGCAGTTTCAACTGGCAAGGTTAATGCAATGCATGATCCAACTGAGGGAGGGTTATCAGGTGGTTTAGCAGAGCTGGCAAATGCCTCTGGGTTGGGGTTGGAGATTAATCTAGATGCAGTCCCAATTATTCCTTGTGCAAAAGAAATTTGTAATTCACTCGGCTTGAATCCATTAGGGGTAATAGCCTCCGGATCTTTATTGATAACAGTTCCTTCAACAGACGAAAAAGTTGTTATTGATAATCTGACCGAACAAGGCATAAAAGTATCCAAAATAGGTGTTATGAAACCAAAAGAATGTGGGTTAAAAATAAACATGGGAATCCACAAAAAAGATTTGCCACTATTTGATCAGGACGAAGTAACACGTTACCTTGGTTAAATATTAAAAGCCCTGACGATTTCAGTAACAATATTTAAATGTTGTGGGGAGACGTACCAAATGAGCGGCAAATACATCAAATCTGAGGCTATAGATGGCGCATTTTTGTTAAAGATGCACGATCCATCTACTCGAAACGCATTAAATGATGAAATGTTGGTTGAATTTGACTACGAGCTTAATAGATTCGAATCAAACCCAAAATTGAAAGTTCTAATTCTTACTGGCACTGACCCATCTTTTTGTTCCGGTGCGAACGTAAGAGAAATGTCATCAGAAAACAATCAAAAATCACCTGAAACTAACCCTGAACACGAAACCCCATGGGACCTACTACAACAATCATGGGATCAACAATCTGCTGAAGCACGAAGACCGGAAGATCTGGTTGATGGGATAAGATCACTCCCTTTGAAGCTACATAATCTTCAGAAACCCTCAATAGCTGCCATAAATGGGCCTGCAATTGGTTTAGGTATGGGCATTGCATTATCCTGTGATATAAGATTTGCCTCTGAAAAAGCAACTTTCGCAGAGATGTTCGTTCAAAGAGGGTTAATTCCTGCTGACGGTTCATGTTGGCATTTGCCGAGAATGATTGGAATAGGCAATACTTTGATGCTTCAATACACGGGGGATAAACTGAACGCGCATCAAGCCGAGCAAATGGGTATCGTTAATCTAATAACTGACCATGATCAATTGATAAACATTACCCTCAACTTTGCCCAACGGCTATCAAAAGGGGCTACCTTTTCAATGGCTCTCACAAAGAAATTGGTGCATCAGTCGCTTAATACAAATTTCGCTGAAAGTTTGATGTTGGCCGGGCCTGCGCAACAAATAGCCCGAAGGACAAAAGACCACAAAGAAGGGGTAAACGCATTTATTGAAAAAAGAACACCTAAATTCAAAGGAACTTAATTTTTAAACCAAACCATGTTTTTGAAAAAACCAGCGAGTAGCGGATTCAAAAGAACCTGGAGCTTCTTGGTAGAGCCAGTGCCCTCCTCCTTCCAGCTCTACTATCGAGCATTGAGATAGCCTCTCTTTCATTGCAACAGCCTCTTCATGAGAAACCATATTACTTTGTCTTCCCCTCAACAACAAAGTGGGACACTTCAGATTTTCCCATTGTGACGATAAATCTGGCTGATCATTATTTTTCATTACCGCCCTATCATGCTTCCAAGTCCTGATACCCTCTTTAGTGGTAAACGTCAACATATTTGCCTGATGAAGAAGGGCACTTTCGGATGATAATGGTTGCCTATCCTTCAATACATTGACAAAAGGTTCTATAGAATCGTCATTCAAGCTACTATTTATGTCTGCCGGAAAGGTGACATTAAAACAATATTTTGGCATTAGGTTTGCATCAGCGATAACAAGTCCTGATATTTTGTTCGGATTGTCATGTGCGTAACTCATGGCAATTCGACCTCCATTGCCATGACCCACAAGAATCAAAGATTCAATCTCAAGATGCTCCACCAATATTTGGAGATCTTTCACGTAATCCTTAAAGGGATATTCTCCGTTAAGTGACTTGTCACTTTGGCCATGCCCGCGACTGTCCAGAGTTATTACCCTAAATTCATCCGACATTGCCTGTGCAAAATAATCCCAGCTTCGAGCACAATCTCCAAGACCGTGAATGAGAATGAGAGATTGATGTTTACTTTCTCCTATCTCTCCAAAGTAAACATCAATCCCGTCAACCGATATCGTATTACGTTCACTATTATCGACAATCATCATATATATTTATTTTTCTGAATTATTCTTTTTACCTTCCACGGATGATAGCCCTCTTAAAAGAGAGTCTGACCTTGAGTTCAATGCTTCATAAGTAATACCACCTACCCATCTATCTACTATATTCCCGTGCCTGTCAATAAAAAAAGTTACCGGCAAACCAGTAACGCCATAGTCAACTGTAATTCTCCCACCTTCATCATAGACGTTAGGAAAAGTAACCCCAAACTCTTCAAGATATTTCAAAGAATCATATTCGCTGTCCTGTACGTTTACACCAAGAATTACGATACCTTTATGTTGATCCTGGGACCAAACTCTTTCCAATTCAGGAGTTTCTTCCCTACATGGCGGGCACCACGAGGCCCAAAAATTAAGAATCACTGGAAATCCTCTGTAATCGGACAGAGATATCATAAAACCATCGGTGGACATTGCAGTGAAATTGGGGGCAGCGCTCCCCTCCAACTGTTCTCCACTTTTACCAGTAACTCCAGAGTTACTGGTAAGTCCCGACGAAAGAAAAGCCATAAACATACCAATAATCAAGGCGGCACCAATCATCACCAAGAGTTTGGGGAAAAAGTTGCTATGCGTTTTCTTTTCAAACATCGTATAACCAAAATGCCGAATACCAGGTTAATACAATAACTTCCAAAATGAATGAAATGGGAGATTCATTGTAGAATCAACCTAAAATGTAGCCTTAATAAGACATTTGCACTTCAAGTCTATTCGACCAAACCTCCCATAAATCAGCCCAGAAAAAACCCGGAGCGTATTATTTAAAACCGCTTAATTTGATCTGCGGTCTTCCAAATTAGAATGTACATCTATCAAAACAGTTTTCCCTTCTGAATTCAGTTTCACTGCCTGTTTTAAAGCTTCTGCTACGTCTTGAGGTTTCTCTACGGTTATTCCCACTGCTCCAAGACCTTCAGCAATTTTAGCGTAATCACCCGTCATGAATGTAGTTCCGAATGAATCTTTTGCGGTCGGATACCCACCAGGGTATGTTGCCATACCGCCATTATTTAGAACGACAGTCGTTATAGGCGCCTCCGCCCGAACAGAAGTTTCTATATCCAGACCTGACATGCCGAAAGCACCATCACCCATAATGTTTAAGCAGAACTTATCAGGACATGCAATCTTAACTCCCGTCATAAGGGGGATCCCATAACCCAGGTGAGTTGTCTTGCCCCAACCGACATAGCTGTGGGGCACTGTTCCGGGATAAAAGGGCATTATTATGTCCCTAGGGGCACCGGCATCATGCGTGATTATACTGTTCTCCTTGTCCAGGACATTCAACATCTCTCCTACAACTCTATAAGGACTTATGGGAACTTCATCAGAAGCAAGAACATCCTTCCAATTATCCATCCAAGCGTTGTGAATCTCTGAAATTTCTTTCGCTACGTTCGTTGATCCTTTTCGGCCCTTATCTCCCAACACGGACTTTACTTCTTCTATCAACATATTGAGAGTCAACTTAGTGTCTCCCACTAGACCGACATCTACTGAAAAATCTTTATTCAGATCAGAAACACTTTCTGTGTTATGAATCATGACTTTGCCGTCCGGAATGGGTTGACCATAACTAGTCCGAGTAAGACTAGATCCGACACCAAAGAGTACATCTGAATTTCGCAACCACGAACGAGCTTCATCAGAGGTCGTCCCACTACCGGAACCTAAAGAAAGTGGATGACGCTGATCAAAACCAGACTTACCGGGCATAGTGCAATACACCGGAATTTCCGTTAATTCAGCAAATTCTGTTAGTTCAGAAGAAGCTCCTGCCATTAACACACCCATACCTGACCAAATTACAGGTTTCTTAGCTGACAGAAGTATTTCCACTGCCTTTTTCACTTCATCTTTATCAGGACTATAAGTATGTCTTTTCGGGGGTGAATATGAAGAAACTATCGACTCGTCAACTTCCATTGCGCCAATATCAGCGGGCACTTCAACTATAACAGGGCCGGGTCTTCCATTTCTAAGAGCATGAAAGGCACGTCTCATCACATCGCCAACTTGATCCGGTTGAAATATAACCTCTGCTGACACTGATACGGAAGCATAGGTCCTAGCTGGCGAAAAATTAGGCGCCACCGATCGAGACGACACGGCAGGGCCACCTGGAAGATACAAAATAGGAACGTTGTCCGCGTAAGCTTGAGCCAGACCTCCCATAGTATTTTCAGAACCAGGCCCACCTTGTGTGATTAAAACCCCAAATTCTTCCCGATTTCTCATGCGACTGAACCCATCAACCGCCATGGCGGCACCCCTTTCTTGACGGAACATTACAGGATTAATACCTACTTTTGCCACCGATTCGATAAGTTCGTTGGAAGGGAAACATCCTGCCCATTCGATTCCCTCTGTTTTCAATATTTGAGCGACTGCATCTATGACCTTCATATATCCTCCAATGTATTTGACCTAATCTTATTACAAATCAGGCATGTTCCAAGCAGTCCTTATTTTAAATATACCGAAAGGTATAATCAACTCATTATTAAAAATCAGGAATATCATAACGATGAATATAGGCACCTCGATCCTCTACTTAGAAAAAACAGAGTCCACAATGGATGATTGTCGTGATCTTGGCTTGGCAGGAAAGAAAGAAGGAACAATAGTAACCACAGACTATCAGGGAACTGGACGAGGTCGGTTTAATAGAAAATGGATATCCGACCCTAGTGAAAACCTCCAGCTCTCTATCCTCATGCGCCCGACCATAGACCATCTCCCTTATTTAAGCATGGCATCATCCCTAGCCATTTCAGATACTGTTGAGTCTGTGACAGGACATAGAGGGGAAATTAAATGGCCGAACGATGTGGAATTAAACAGAAAAAAGATAGCAGGAATTTTAATCGAAACAGATATGTCCACAACAAAAGTCAATTTTGCGATTATTGGAGTTGGATTAAACGTCAATTTAGATCCTTCAAAACATTCTTCCATAAGTAGCACATCAACGAGTTTAAGAGACATTACCAAAAGAAACATAAGTAGGGCAGTAACTCTGACCATATTTATTAAACACTTACAAAAATATTACACTCTGATACAGAAGGACATATCCATAACCCAGCAATGGATTTCCAGGGTCACAACACTGGGGAAAAAGGTTCGCCTGAATGTCGTCGGAAGTCACTCAGAAATTAATGGACTCGCGGAGTCCATTAATGAAGATGGATCACTAAATATCAGGCTTCCTAACAAGGAATTAC
>CAZUHE010000010.1:17172-22415 GCA_964620395.1 uncultured Dehalococcoidia bacterium | reverse complement strand
GAAAAATGTATAGTTACAACGGGATTCGGCCAGTGGTTTAACCCACTTCCAGCAGAGGGGCTCAGAATGGCGATAGCTACTCTTCTCCATTTCGGTTTAAACGCAAATCAGGTTTCCACACTTGTGAAAGAAAACCCAAAATCTTTACTAGCTTAGAAAAAACTACTCGATGCCCGAATCTTCTATTAGTTCAATCCAATTATTATCCGGATCTCTCATGTAACAAACGAATCGACCCGCAGAAACCTCCACGGGGTCGTTTAATGTCTTTGCCCCATTTTTATCCAGATAGGCTAAGGTTTCTTCTATGTTATCCACGTTGAATGCTAAATGAGAACCACCCAAAACTGCCCGTTCGTTTGTAGGACGATCAGATGCAATAGGGTTGAAATACTGAATGAGTTCTAAAAAATGCCCATCACCCAAATCTAATAAAGCCGCCTTAATGTGAACATCGTCATACCCAACCACAGCAGATATTGGCGATCCTTTTCTCTCTATCATCCTGGCCACCGGCAGGCCAATCACATTGCTGTAGAACTTTATTGAATCCTCAAGATTGTTCACGACAATTCCCGCGTGATTTAATCCCTTAATCATAAAAACTCCTTATTGATGAAGTTATTCACAAAAATACAAGTCACAAAAAGTTCCATAGACATAACTTCATAATTCGAATGATCCTATGGCATATTATCAGATTAAATACTTGACACTCTAAAATTACGATACAACAATTCAACAAGCTTAGATTTAAAGGGAGACGCCATGCCCAAAATGCCAGCCGCCACAGCAACAAATTTGAAAGAATGGAGATGTGACGAAATCGAGATACCTCCTATGGAAAGAGGTAAAGTTTTGGTGAAAACAAATATATCTTCAATATGTGGCAGTGATTTGCACATAGTCTACATGGGATGGAATGTGACCGAGTTCCCTTTACCTCATGGCTATCCAGGCCATGAAGGAATAGGGGTAGTGATAGACCAAGGAGATAGCAATTTTTCTGAGGGTGACCTAGTACTCACGGTACCTAACATATGGCAATCCAAATGCTTTGCAGGATATCAGTTAATTGATCCTCAATTTTTGCTTAAATTGCCCACTAATATTCCTCAAGATCATCTACTCATGGCTCAACAACTCGGAACAGTCGTGTTTGGTTGCAAAAAATTACCACCATTAATAGGCAAAACTGTTGCTATCATAGGGCAAGGATCTGTGGGTCTTTTTCATGATTTTATGCTCCGTAAGCTGGGTGCTCACAGGATAATAGCAATTGAACCCATAGCTGAAAGAAGATCGGCCGGAAATAACATGGGTGTCGATGAAATGATCGACGTGACAGGCTCAAAAGGTACTGAAGCTGTATTAGATCTTACAGGCGGAGAAGGGGCAGATCTAGTGATAGAAGCCGTAGGGAGCATTGACACACTAAATCAAACCATTAAGCTAGTCAAACAATTTGGTAGAATAGCTGCCTTTGGACTTCCTCCTACAATGGACATGGTTCCCTTTGACTGGGATTCTTTCTTCAGAAAGTGTGCCACCATGCACTCAGTGTTTGGTGCTCAAGATGTCCCAGGATTACCAGAATTCAAACTAGCCGTCGAATACATCGCTAATTCGGAAATTGATATGGCTCCATTCGTAACTCACCAATATCCTATTTGGCAAGTACAAGAAGCATTTGACTTGGCGGATAGCAAAGATGATGGCGCATTGAAAGTATCAATGACATTCGACTAATTTTTCATACCTAATAATAGCAAGCCCAAATACTTGCACCCTGACATAGCGGTTAAATTGCAACCCGAACAATGTTTACCGTGAATCGCTCCATTGAATACAAGATCTTAATCATGACATCTTTTTAGCAATCTCTGAATCGCCTAATTTGATAGCAAGAAAATTACTCGGCATAACGGAACAGATTGAGATATTGATATGTTTTGCCAACAAGCTTATTTGAACCGGTTTAGTATGACTGCTGATCTTCATCACTAGCAGCCACATATTTTGAAGGACATTTCACGATAACGTTTTGACTAGCAAATGCATGTCCAGGAATGTGCACTCCTTCCAAAACAATTTCAGAATGCTCATTAAAAAAAAGGTCAGGCAATATACCATCATGCCTGGCATCCATGATATTTTCACCATCAGTTATAGAAAAATGTGCTAGGGTAGCCCCATCATCTCGACTAAACGAGTCAGGAACCAATTTCCCACTAACCCTGACGAGTTTACCGTCCTCAGACGCCGGCTGCATTTTCATTTCACTTACAGTGAAGTAGTAAACCGTCGCTCCCTGAAAAGCTACCAAAACAAAGTACCCAAGGGAGCACAACAAAGCAAAAGCTACAAGTATTGATTTCCCTTTATGTTTAGATATATTCATACAGAAATGTCTTGATCCTATTTTTGATGATACCTATATAAATTACCTTAGACCGGATCAGAATCGCTTTTATTAATTTCCGCCTTCAATTCTTCCACCTCGGATTTCAATCCAACAAGCCGTCTGGATAAGAAAAAGATATACCCAAAGAAGGCCACCCATGTTAGAAAAAATACCGCAAATAGGTATTCCAAGTTATCGCTAGGCGTTACCGACTCAGCTTCCGTTAAACCCGACACATCAGCATACACGGCCACAACAAATCCTTCCAAAAAAACAAATAACGCCACAACAATTAAAAATACCCATCCGGTTCTAACGACTAACGGAAACATGTTGGTAAACCTCATCAAGACTATCCTCTATCCTTCTCATATTTATTCTCTCAATAAGAATATATACATAAAAAACTGTGAACGCCAAAAGTGTAATCAAAAAAGTAAGTAGCATTTTATTGTCCAAATCAGAGTCCGCGAGAGGACCTATATTTAACTCGGGATGCAAAGTGCGCCACCACACGGATGCTAAATAGATGAATGGAGCGTCAATAGCTCCCAGAAATGCAACAACAGAAGCATAACGTCTTCCTTGCTGACCAACAGGACCAAATGAACGTACCATCAAATAGGCAACATATATGAACCACAAGATTAGGGTAGTGGTCAATTTCGGGTCCCATGACCACCAGACTCCCCAAGCTGGTTTAGCCCAAACAGCACCCGTTACCAAAATTAATGTTGCGAATATCACACCTATTTCAGCTGCTGAGTAAGCCACTGCATCCCACTTATCACCACCTCCAATCAAATGCATCAAACTAGCAATACCAACAACAAAAATGGATATCATACCTATCCAGGCCAATGGAACGTGAAAATAGAATATCCTCTGAGAAACTCCAAGGTTAACTTCAGTGGGTACCCACATGAAAATTAAATATATAGCTAGAATAATTAAAATGGCACTGAGTCCAAACAAACCTAGCCGTAACGGTGAATTAACTGTATTCCAGGACACTTTTTACCTAACAAACATCCTTGTAAAATTTAATTGTGAACTTTCACAATTAAATTTTATCACCATAAAGAGAAATCATAAACCGAAACATATGAACCAGTTTAGATAACGATTAGCTTGTCACAGCACCAATTGAAGCAGACGATACAAGTTTACCGTATTTTGCCAAAACACCTCTTTCGTAATTTGGTTTCCTAGGCTGCCATCTTGATCTACGCTTGTCCAATTCATCGTTTGATACATTAACGTTCAGTATTCTATCTTCAATGTCCATCACAACAATGTCACCATCTTCGATCAATCCAATTGCGCCACCCACAGCAGCTTCTGGCGCCACATGCCCAATCATAGGGCCTCTGGTCGCACCTGAAAATCTTCCATCAGTAATTAACAAAGTAGTCTCTCCCAAGCCTGCCCCCATGATTGCTCCAGTAACTGCCAGCATTTCTTGCATACCAGGCCCACCTTTTGGACCTTCATAACGTATTACAAGCACATCTCCATCTGTGATATGCCCATTGGTAACGGCCTCAAAAGCTGCTCTTTCTCCGTCGAATACTTTGACCGGACCTTCGTGATGATGATGACTTGTACCAGATACTTTAATAACTGCACCTTCTTCAGCCAAATTACCCTTCAAAATTGCCAACCCTCCAGTCGGGCTTTTTGCATTCCCAATAGAAAAAATGACCTTTTCGTCCGGCTTCGTAGATACTTCTTCAAGATTTTCCGCCATGGTGCGTCCATTCATGGTCAATGCATCTCCGTGCAAAAGCCCTGCTTCAAGTAATTCCTTTAATACAACTTGAACTCCACCAGATCTGTCTACATCTGACATTACATACCGGCCACCAGGTTTCAAATCAGTCAAATAAGGGGTCGATCTGCTCAAAATATCGAAGTCTTCAATGCTCAGAGCCACTTCAGCTTCCCGTGCAATAGCCAATAAGTGTAAGACGGAGTTTGTTGATCCGCCCATTGCAAGTACCAACCTTATTGCATTTTCAAAGGCGTCTCGAGTCATTATGTCCCTTGGTTTAATGCCTTTTTCTATCATGGAATACACATGCTCACCCACACCATGTGCAACTTTCAAATTCCTGTCATCAACTGCCGGAATTGAGGCAGCTCCAGGTAACGACATCCCCATAGCTTCGATTGCAGAGGCCATCGTGTTTGCAGTAAACATTCCTGAACATGCGCCTTCCCCGGGACAAGCGACACGCTCCATATCCAATAATTCTTTCAAAGTTAGCTGATCCTTGGAATATGCGCCTATAGCCTCATACATATCCTGAATGTTTATGTCATCACCTAAATACTTACCTGGGAGTATAGCTCCCCCATATACAAAGGCTGAAGGTATGTTCAGCCTTGCCATCGCCATCATTGCCCCAGGCATGTTTTTGTCACAAGCCGCTACAACTACAAGGCCATCCATCCCTTCAGTGAAACACACAGTCTCTATAGAATCTGCAATAACTTCTCGGCTAACCAAGGAGCCTTTCATCCCTTCAGTACCCATTGAGATGCCATCACTAATCGTTATCGTCCCGAACATAAAGGGCACCGCCTGAGCATCCCAAAGACCTTTCTTAGTCTCTTCTGCAATCCGAGTTAGATGAACGTTACAAGGAGTAACATCACTAGCCAAATTCGCTACTGCAACAAACGGTTTTTCCATATCATCATCACCCAAACCAACCGCCCTAAGCATAGATCGTGCTCCAGCTCTTTCTGGACCCAGGCTGATAGCTCCCGACTTATGTTTTAATAATGATAGATCTTTTGCTTCCGTTGCCATTTTATTTGCACACTCCTAGAT
>CAZUHE010000010.1:7113-17072 GCA_964620395.1 uncultured Dehalococcoidia bacterium | reverse complement strand
TTTTGAAACATATTACGGCCAGACATTAACTAAACCATCCTAAATATTCACTTTATAGGCCGCTATCAAATCCGGATTTTTCCGACAATATTGACTTTAATTCAGCCGCAAATTCAACAGTATCTTCGTCAGTATCTGAATTTTCGTTCAATTTTCTCTTAAATTGTTCGAATAACCATTCTTCCTTGGTCCCGTGAGGTATATCAAAAAATTCTCTATCAAATGACGGTAATTCACCGGGACCAAAATACCCCTTGCCTTTTATTTCAAACCCTTCAAGATTATGACTACCCTTTCCTAGCACTTCACCAGTGCTAACAAAATAATCCATTACTTCTGGGAGACCGTATCTTTGGACAGGACACACTAACATACAGACTCCACAGCCTTCATAAGTCGCCATCACAGGCCTACAACGGTCATACATCAACTTGTGTTTCTCCGCACCACGCCACCAAACCTTCTCTTTTACCAAGGCTCTACCAGGACATCTATTAACGCAAACTTGGCAAATTTCGCAAAACTTGTGCAGACCATAATCTACTGGTTCATCATACGTAACGACAGCATCTGTACTAATTATCATTAATCTAGAGCGTGACCCAAAATGGGGAGATAAAAGTTGCCCGTTCGCTCCAAGTTGTCCAAGACCTGCTTCAACAAACATCGGTATGTAGGCTGCACTATTATCGTTAGGACTGTGAATCTGGGCACGATAACCAAGTGATCTTATATATTCCGCCAATTCAATCGCATATGCCCCTTCTTCTTCGTAGGTACCAAAATGGGCAAACTCTGCCTCCATACTTGGTATAGTCTGTGTTTGCCAGTAATCCTGCTCTAGTGCAAGGCATATAGCATGCTCGAACTTAACCCAACCCTTCTTACTCTTATACGTGTATTTTCGGTCATATTTGGTAAAACCAACTTCCCCAAAACCCAGTGATTTAGCCTTTCCTCTGATTTCTTCCGTAACGTCTTTCCCAATTATGGGATCA
This sequence comes from uncultured Dehalococcoidia bacterium, assembly GCA_964620395.1. Classification (GTDB taxonomy): domain Bacteria; phylum Chloroflexota; class Dehalococcoidia; order Lucifugimonadales; family UBA826; genus CAZUHE01. Next base: position 16,074 of record CAZUHE010000010.1, on the reverse strand, counting down.
GAAGTTGGAAGTAAGTTTCCAGAAACAAAAGCTGCTTCAACAAGTGGCTTATTTACCTCATCGTGATGTTTCCGATATTCGTACATTTCTCCCGAATATACCGTCCACACCCATTCTCGGTCAGCTGATTTCTCAATGTTTTGAGTCTCCAAAGGATAATTTCGACTATAAAAATCAACATCAGAATCTATCTTAGGAATCCCTGGAACAGTTGCCAGTTCCTCAGCAACCTTAATCTCAACGTCCTCATCAACAATCATCCTACCCGGCCTAGTCACAGTGTGGTGTAATTTCTTTATTACCATTTCAATCCCCCTTAACATAGGAAACCTTTCACGGATCTCATCTCACCAAAGAATTCTGCAGAGCTTCTCTGGTGAGTTTAGGCTTACAACATGATCGAAGTCAATAATAATTATCTCCACAGACCATGATATGGAAATCAAAAAATCCTGTGTAAATTATTTTAAGGGTCTCTTGGCAGGAATCCCGGCCCTTCGGGGATACTTTTCTGAGGTTTCGCCGGTTTTAACAATCCTTATTAGGACCCCACCTTGGGAAGCAATATGATTTGAAACATGTACCACCGAATCAACAGCAGCTTGTAGCTCTTTCATCGCATTGGAAGCATTTTTTATTTCCCGAACATAATCATTACCCTTTAAAGCTATAAACACACCATCATTTCTGCAAAATGGAATAGCTAACTCCACGAGCACAGCGAGGTCAGCTACGGCTCTTGCAATGACCAAGTCAAATTGACCTCTATACATAGGATCACGAGCTAGGCTCTCAGCTCTTCCCGTCAGAACATCTACGTAACCTAAGTTAATTGTTTCAACTGCATGCTGAACAAAATCGGCTTTCTTTTTAGTGGCTTCCAGCAGTGTCATCTGAATCTCAGGAAACATAATTTTCAAAGGAATCCCAGGTATACCCGCTCCGGTCCCGATATCTAGCACTTTAATAGGTTGATACAGTTCTGAGTATGCCAAACAGATGCAAGCTGAATCCAAATAATGCCTGGTGACAGAGGATTCCCAATCTGATACTGCCGTAAGATTAATATTAGTATTCCATCTCACCAATTCTCGGTGATATGACAATAATTTTGTTATAACGTCACATTGGTTCTGAACCCCAAGGGTGTTCATTCCTTCTATTAACGAGTCCGTTGAGTAATTATTATTTGAGCATGCTGATGATGTCATAACTTTAGATTTTTGTGATCAATGCTAAATAACTAAGCCTTTACAAGGCTCCCTTCTAAATTTGTTGGAGTGTCTCGCAAATAGTCAGCATACGCCAAACCATCCCTAATCCGTCTCTCGTTCCACTCAACCTGGTAGTAAAGATAACCGCACAAGAAGTCGTAAAAGTGACCAATAGCAAATTTCCCACGGAATCATTGTACTTTAGATAGTACAAAGCGAGTCATCTTTGTGTTAGTGTTATAGACGTATACAAGTTAAATTTACATAAATTTGCTAAGCCTAGGCAAACTATATGGTCAAGGAGGCAGTGCACTCGCCATGTTCAGGACCAAGACATTATTAATTCTGGCACTTATGCTCTTCACGTTAGTAACCCCAGTGGTAGCTGTATATGCGGAAGACGAAGTTACGCCAGTTGGAACAGCTAAAATACAAGACGACAAGTCCACGAATGACTCTGTTGTAGTTTCCCTTTCAGGAATAGCTCCGGCACCTGAGGGATCTGACTACAAGTTATCGTTGGAGTCATATGACGGAAAGACGTCCCTTACTCTGGGCACGTTAGACGTAGTACTCCCGGTTATACATGGAGTCATTCAAACCACAGGAACGGTAAGTTTCACATTCGATAGCTCGTCAGAGGCCTACGATGGATCAAACCTACTGGCAACATTCAACAGAATCATGGTAACGGAAGAACCTTCAGGAACTTACGTTTACGGTGATTCTATTTCAAACGATGCTGCTAAGGCGATCAGGTCCGCTATTGACTCCGTAGCTGATATGAATACTGCTTTGGACGCTGCGGTAACAGCAGCCAAAGCGGCTCAAGCGGCTACATTAATGGATGATATAAATGCGAACTTAAACGCTGCAGTAACCTCTATTGATGCAATCGCAGGTATATCCACCAGTATCAATGAACAAGCGGCGGCCGCGACAGCAGCAGATGGTGATGACGCTGAAATAGCTGGTGGGGCCACTTCCCTAGAAGCGATTACTGCAAACATAGCAACATGGACTAACGCTGCGAAGGCAGTGGCAGAAACAAATGTTGCGGGTACCACCAACGTTACGGTGGCACAAATATTTGTCGGGAAAATCGTAAATGATCTAGAAGCGTCGAGAAATGGATGGGACGCAAATAACGATGGGACCATCAGTGGGACGAGCGGAGAAGGTGGAGGTCAGCAAGCATACAAGGCTGCCCAGGGAATGGCTGACTTAAGTTTGTCAATAACAGAACTGCCAGCGATATATGTTGCACCCACACCCGTGCCTCCCACACCCACACCAACACCAAAGCCTGCACCAACGCCTGTACCAACACCAGAACCTGAAGTAGTAGTAGAGAAACAACACGTTCTTGATATAGGGCTACCAAGCGTTGGAGAGGAGTTATTAGCTCAATTTATGCTGATAAGCCTTGTTGGTGGTTTGGGCTTAGCTGGAATAGGCGGGCTACTTTACGCAAGGAACCGACGTTAAAAGACGCTAGTACTTTTCGATTTCTGGCAAACAATAAAGGCCCTACACTAATTAGTGCAGGGCCTTTATTGTTAAGATCCTCATTTTAAGAAGATTAGGTTTTGATATTAATGACTAAAGCTTATATAGCTTTTCTAATCCTAATACTGCTTGTACTGCTACTAGTAAGTTGTTCTACAAACGCAAAGGCCGATATCACCCCAGACGTATCTAAAGCAAAGCCTCTATCCCCCGACGAAATTATCGTTCGTTCCCTTACATCAATGGATGACATACGAAGCTTTAATTTTAAACTAAAACACAACAATGGGTCGGGTACCTTCATTGATGGATTTTTACTAACCGATGCAACCGGTCATGTAAGCGCTTCGGACGATTTACACGTAGAAACCAATATGTTATTTGGAAATTTATTTGTTAAAAGCGGCATAATAAAATCAGGAACAAAATCGTTTGTCTTGAATCCTTTGACTAATACGTGGCTAGAATCTGATGCTGAATCCAGCCCATTCGGATTCTTTAATCCCAAATCTGGATTAAATAACATGTTAAAAAATGCCACGAATTTGCAACTAGAATACTCAACAAAACCATGGTACGAAATCGTGGGAAGTATATCCGCTAAGTCCCTAGCTGATATTGTTGGTTCCACTACTGCAAACAACGTGACAATCATATTTCATGTTAACAAAGATAACTTCCGTATAAGCAAGGTTGAAGTTATGGGTAAAGTGACGAAAGATGACAAGGAAGATATAACAAGAACGATTAACTTATCGGGGTTTAATGAAAAGCAAGAAATCCATAATCCAAATCCATAATTAATTATATGATTCCCAAAAAGAAGCCAGCCATTGCGATGATAGCTGTACTCGCTGGTGTTTTCTTCGCAGCTGATGACCAAACTGTTGTTGTCACAATTCTTCCACAAATTATGGGAGACCTACGAATCGGTGTGACGGAAATTGATACCGCTATCTGGACTATCACTGCATACCTGTTAGGTTATGTCTCCGTCATGCCCATAATGGGACGTCTGTCAGATATATTCGGACGAAGAAAGATTTATGGTATCGCCATATGTATTTTCATGTTTGGATCGATGGGAACTGCCATAACGGGATCACTAGATTGGATAAATGATACAAACATTGGGAGCAATGCAGCCACAGAGCCCATAATATCAACTTTGGTTGATTCAACCGCGACCATACAGTGGGTCATTCTCACTAGGGTGATCCAAGCAATTGGAGCAGGGGCATTAGTCCCAGTTTCAATTGCAATAGTAAGTGATCTATATCCTAACCACAGAAGAGGCTTACCGATAGGCCTCACAGGGGCCTCAGCTGAGGCGGGCGCAGTGATCGGACCTCTATGGGGAGCAATAATATCAACCTTGTTCAACTGGCAGTGGGTTTTTTGGATCAATATACCAATAAGTATGATCGTATTAATCGGGATTTTGATCACGATACCGAAACAACCAAGAAATAACGACAACGCTAATGGCATAGATTATATTGGAGCCATTATGCTCGCCGCCACGATAACCTTATTTACGTTAGGCTGTTCCCAAATTGGTGATATTAGTCTCGCAACAATAACAATGTTTACTGGAGGGATCCTTTGTACCACCGCATATATATTCCACTCGTATAGATCTCAAAATCCAATCATTCCGAAAATTCTATTCAAAAGTACAACTTTCCTATCATCCAATATAGTTCACATTCTTTACGGAGCTGCTCTGATTATTAATATGGTAACAGTACCATTAATGGCCAACACTGTTTTCCAAATGACTCCATTGCAATCGGGGTTACTCCTGTCAAATTTGACCATAGCTATTCCAATCGGAGCGATAACAGGAGGAGTGATATGTAAATGGACAGATTACAGAATCATATCGATCCCAACTTTGATAGTATGTTCATTTTCGTTATTTCTTATGAGTCAATGGGACAGGGAAACGAAAGACATATATATGTTCATTCATCTGTTAATAGCAGGAGGATGCTTTGGCATATTGATATCGCCCATAATCTTGTCGGCCATTAACTCCACATTACCTTCAATGTCGGGAGCAGCATCTGGATTGATAACTATGTCCAGGTTCCTAGGAATGACTATAGGATTAGCGGCGATGGCTTCATGGGGGTCCAGCAAATTCGAGCACTTACTTTCAGGAGTTACTCTACCAATAAATTCAGGAGCACAAGAATCCGGTCAAGCATTATCAGAATTTGAATCCTCAATCACTAACATAGGTACACAGTTATTTAACGACTTCTTCATGACCGCGGCAGTATTATGCCTTATAGCTTTAATACCTTGTATTTTAGTTAAGAATGACAAGGTCAGCTCGTAAAGCGTCCCCCATCAACATTTATAGACTGTCCCGTTATGTTTTTTGCGAGGTCCGACACCAAAAACGACACTAGATGGCCAATATCTTCAGGGGTTTGTTCCCTTTTCATTGGTATCCATTGATCTATAGTAGTGTCAAATACTTCTCTTCCAGTTAATCCTTCGACGCCATGAGCTGGGCCTCCAAACAAAGCTCTCTTCCTGGCGATCGCTTCCCACATAGGAGTCCACAATAGCCCTGGGCATACCGCATTAACATTTATCCCAAATGATGCTAATTGAAGGGCGTTAGACTGAGTCCAACTGATTGCAGCCGCCTTGCTACTACTATAATGCGGTAGATCAGGGCTACCCTGTCTCCCTGATACGGATGCGATATTTACTATCTTCCCATAATTACGCCCTATCATGTGAGGGGACACTTCATTGGACATACGAACCATTCCCCTAACGTTCACATCATGTACCCTTTCCCAGTCCTCATCATTAGGTTTTTCCCTCTCCCACCAACTCCCAACACCAATAATGCCGGCATTATTTACTAAGATGTCAATATTTCTCAATAAATTAAGTGAACGGTCAACCACATTAGCAACTGAGTCTTGATTTGTAACGTCAACTTCGCCGGAATAAAACGATCCTTGGCCTTTTAAATTACCAGCAATTTTCTCTGCCAAACGGTAGTCTAAATCAGCTACAAAAACGTCAGCGCCCACCTGAGCAAGAATCTGACAAATCCCACTGCCGATACCGCTTCCTCCTCCCGTAACAATAGCCTTCTTTCCCATCAAATCTATCATCAAAACACCTCTATTTGATCGACATAGGACACACAAAATAAGATTGAAATAAAATTACCGTAGATATTTATCAATCCACATTTGGCAACATATTAGCTAAACTTTTCTTATCATTTCCAAGAAAAATATCCCCTTGATAAAATATCAGAGGGCGTTTTATTAGTCGCGGCTCAGCAACCATAAGATCTATCATGTGATTACGGGTAAGGTTACTGCGGTCTAATCCCGTTTTTTTAAATGATGGGCTCCTAAAGGAAAAGAAGTCAGATATTTCACGCATGTGAAACAGGTCTTCAATCTCCTCTCTCGTAAAAGGGTCACTGAAGAAGTCTCGGGTTACGAGTTCTATATCAGCACGTGAAAGCTCCGCTTTCACCTTATTACAGGTGCTTCATCGATTCCACGTATAGAATGTCACATTTTCCAAAGTAAGACTCCAAAAGTTCAATCCGTGACTCTTATAACATTACACACGTTTTTTATTGGTCTCAAGGAGGAAAGGCTTTCGAGAGTTTGTCGTAATCTCTCTTCCTTGGCAAGATGAGTCATTATAACCAACTCAGCAGTGCTTGTAACATGATCAGACCCTTTTTGAATAAAAGACGATATACTAATTTCATGGTCAGCAAGCACAGATCCTATCTGTGCTAACACCCCGGGCCTATCCTCAGCCTCCAGTCTCAAGTAATACTTGGATTCCAATTCGTTGATTTTTGATACTCCAAATTTATTCGAAATGGTGACAGGATCGAGAAAAGGTACATTGTGAACAACATTTCTGCCAATATTAACCAGGTCTGCAACAACTGCGCTAGACGTAGGCCCTGCTCCCGCACCAGGTCCATGGAATATGACTTTATCAGTGAGATCTGTTTCAATTTCAATTGCGTTTGACACCCCGTTGACATTTGCTAACATTCTATCTGCAGGAATCAAGGAGGGATGCACTCTTGCTTGAACCAAACCCCCATTAAGAGTTGATATTGCTAACAGTTTGATCTCATAACCAAGCTCACGAGCGTACTTGAAATCACTCGGGGAAAGCTTAGTTATTCCTTCCCTAAAAACATCATCATCACTAATTTGGGTTCTGAAACTTAGTGTCGAGAGTATTGCTAATTTGTAAGCGGAATCAATACCTTCTACGTCATTAGTCGGATCCGATTCAGCATATCCAAGATCCATCGCGCCTTGCAGAGCTGTTTGATAGTCAACATTTTCGTTGGCCATTTTTGTCAGAATATAGTTGGTCGTACCATTGATTATTGCCGTAATAGTTTTTGTGTCATTTGCGACAAGATCTCTCATTAAGGGAGAAATCACAGGAATGCCACCTCCAACACTTGCTTCAAACAGAACCCTAACTCCATTTTTTCGGGCAGCAGTAAATATTTCAGTACCATGCTTCGCAATCACCTCTTTGTTAGCAGTGACCACATGTTTACCTTTATCTATGGCGGACATGATAAAAGAGAAGGCGGGGATATCTCCACCCACCAATTCCACAACTACATCAACTTCTGGGTCATCTATAATGTCATTAATATTATCTACAAATATGTTACTAGGTACGGTAAAGGAACGAGGTTTAGACTTGTCCTTTACTAAAATCTTCTTCAGTAGTATTGGTTTACCCACCAAATTTTCAAGCTGGGTCGACTTTTCATAAATTACTCTAGCTACGCCACTCCCAACAACACCCATTCCTACTAATCCAACAACTACATTTTTTTTCATAACATTAATTCCGTCAGTTGAACATATGCCCATACGGGTTGGGGGTTGGAGTTGGTGCTGTAGAAGTTATACGCAATTGTTCAAATACCCAATCATAAATCTCGGAATTGAAAACAGCATAAACGTCATGTTCTTTTCTTTTGCCATTCACCCACTCCTGTAAAGCTTTAACCTTTAGCTCTTCCATGACACCGAATGACAATTGTCTGGCTGGATCACGATCAGAAATCATAAAGAAATAAGTCTGGTTACTGTTTTCAAGATCTTGCACCGGATCGCTTAGTTCACCCGGTGAAAGGTCAAAAAAGTGATAGTCATATTTGGCAAGCACACCTTTGGCTACCCATCCAATTTCACCCCCTTTCCTAACAGTTTCAGGGCTATCCATTGAAAATTCCCTCACTATCTCCAAATAAGCGTCTCCTAAATCTTCGGGAGTTTTAGAACCTCCTACAGCATCATCAAACTTGACTTTCATAATATCTATTTCGCCATCATTTGGCATTAAGATACGATAAAGATGTACTTGCTCAGCCACCAAAGGAACTGATTCTCCAATATATTGTTTAAACTCCGATCGCATCAATGCGTTTCTAACCATAGCCCGATGCTTTTCTTCACTTATCTGCACGGTGTTTAAATAAGAGGAGTATTTTTCATCAGTTTCTCTTTTAATCTGACTCTGAGATTTTCCCAATCTCATATGTTCCGCTGGGCTCATAATTTTTTCTATTTCAGAGTCCACGTCCTCTTCTTCAATAATTATGTTAACGGATGGAGCAGTTTGCGAGATAATTTCCACTTCAACCATAGCCTGTAAGGTTTGAAAAATAACCGTTGTGGCATCAAAATTTTGGCCCATAAAATCAGCACTTTTCTGCCTAATCCGAACTTGCTCGACCAAATCTCCCCTTGTGTATTCAACATCATTAACTCTTATGACAAGTTCCCGGGGAGGTAAAACAAATAAAACAACATAAGATACTAGAAACACAGACAATACAACCGCAACCGCCATAGCAATGGAAATGATAGTTAGGCGTTGTTTTCTTTTAACACTCAAGCGAGCCATTGCAAGACGGCGCCTATCCATTGCAGAAGACTTACGGTGGCTAGACGTTGATTCAACCATGTTGTGACCCTTATTTAAGAAACGTTCCACGATCCAAATAAGCTATCATCGCCGATAAATGCATCGATAGTTAGTATATAAAAACTCCGCTTCAATTTCTGCTTCGATAATTGAACGAGAATGAGCCTTTATGAGATGACGTGAACGGTATAAGTGAAAGCTGCCGAGCTCTCTTTACAGCTTTAGCCAGAGCCCTTTGATGCTTTGCGCAAACTCCAGTTTT
>CAZUHE010000010.1:0-7013 GCA_964620395.1 uncultured Dehalococcoidia bacterium | reverse complement strand
AACCTGACATCAGTCGCACTTACATCAAGCGATACACGAGTTTCCCCATCACTCCCAGCATAGGTACGGCTGCTTAGGCGTCCTTCAACGTAAACTTTACTTCCTCTCTGCAAATATTGATTACAAATTTCAGCGGTGCGATTCCATGCGCTAATCCTAAACCATTCTGTCTCTTCACGAGATTCGCCGTCCGCTGTTGTATAGCGCCTGTTAGTAGCCATACTGAACGAAGTAACAGGGTTTCCATTTGGCGTATATCGCATCTCCGGATCTGAACCCAGGTTTCCTATTATAAGTATCTTGTTCATTGTCATGGGCACAACCCTCTAATAATTAATACGATCAGACTTTTGTCACCATGTGAATCAAAACATCCTCATTAGCATTCAAATTATTTTCAAGTTGAGAAACCGAAGAAGAGGACATCGAAATAAGCGTCCTAACATAATTACCTTCACGATAATTTTTTACCGGGTAGGAAAGTCGTTTCAATCCCCAATTTTCTTTTTCAGACACCTCGCCCCCATTAGAAGCGATAAAGTCTTCTAGATTACTAATAATGGCATCGGACTCAGTTTCGTTAGCCATAGGAGACAAAGCCATTACTATCTCATATTTACGTATTCTTTCAGCCACAATCACTCTCCAAATCCAAATGTAGACTTCGAGTATAGCACGGGCATCATGATGGGGACAGTATTTCCTTCGCTTACACTTGACAAGACTAAATACATGGAAGAAAAATTGTCACGAGAGACAGCCATAATAGCACCCAATTACAACTTATGACTACGTTATTTATTGGTTCATATTCGATTGTTAGGAGATTTAATGAAAAACCATAAAGATTATACGGGCAGCCATCTCGTAGCTATGACTTTGAAAGCTGCAGGGGTCAAGAATATATTCACATTGGCAGGGGACCACGTCTTACCCATACTGGACGTTCTAAGCGAAGATCACTTTAATTTATATGATACTCGCCATGAGCAAGCTGCTGCCCACATGGCGGACGCCTACGGTAGAATCACGGGTCAACTTGGCGTAGCAATATATACCACCCCTGGTTTTGCCAACGCCATTCCTGCGCTCTCTAACGCCTTCCACTCCGAAAGTCCTATGTTGTCGATAAGTGGATGTGCTGAATTATCGGAGTTGGGGCGAGGAGCAATGCAAGAAATAGATCAAGTAGCAATGGCAAGCCCTATTACGAAGGGAAGCTGGATGGTAACAGACCCCAACAGAATACCAGATATGATCTCTCACGCTATAAGAGTTGCTTTTACGGGAAGAAGAGGGCCAGTACACCTAACGATACCTGTAGACATACAACAGATGGGAATTTCCTCAACAGACTTTAATTCAAATATAACCCCAACATATGATGATCACACCCTTGGTACCACTGATCAAATCCAAAACATAGTCAACCTGATGCAGAATTCCAAATCTCCTTTAATCATTTTAGGCAGCGGGGCATCATATTCTAATACGGGAGAAGCATTCAAAGAGTTAATTGATGTTACTAAATTCCCTCTTATGACTGAAGGCGATTCTAGAGGTTTGGTTGCAGATACCCATCCATATAATATGGGGTTTTTTGATCTGGGATTAAATAAAGCCGCAAAAATGATAAAAAATGCTGATCTCGTCATATTAATGGGTCGAAAGCAAGATTTGATCATTGGATATGCAATGGAGCCAACAATAAGAGGAAAAACGAAAATCATACAGATCGACCCAGATAGTACAGTGATAGGTCGTAATAGAAAAGTAGACATTGGGATTGCGGGTAATGTTGCTAATATCACAAAGCAAATAACACAGGAGGCGAAAAAGTACGAATGGGTGGAACAAGAATGGTGTGCATCTCTACGCCACGCACACGCATCTCAGCAAAAAGAACTAACGGAATTATCTAAATCAGAATCTCCTATGCATGCATCATATGTTCATTCTATTATCAATAAACACCTCTCAGATGAAGATATATTAGTTTTCGATGGTGGTGACTTTTGCCATTTCGGTAGAGCTTTTTATAAGGCAAATGCTCCCAAGTCTTGGCTTTATCTTCCCCCCTCAGGCATGTTAGGGCAAGCCATACCAACAGCATTAGTAGCAAAAATAGCTCATAAAGAAAATAGAGTGGTGGCTTTCACAGGAGACGGAGCCTTTGGCTTTAATGGCATGGAATTCGACACAGCCGTAAGGCATAAAATTCCTATAATAACCATAATGGGGAACGATTCTGCTTGGGGAATTGACAGACACATCCAAATGGGAGTTTTTGGAAAGACAGTAGCAACGGATTTGTTGCCTTCCCGGTACGACCAAATAGTTGAAGCATTAGGTGGGCATGGAGAACTAGTGGAGCATCCCTCCCAGCTGGAACCAGCAATTGATAGGGCGTTCAATTGTGGTTTGCCTAGCCTGGTTAATATTCGTATCCAAAATGCCATAAGCCCAAGAGCAGCTGCCGCAGTGAATCGATGGAAAAGCCACACTCCAGAACCATTTTAGATAGCATTTTAATGCTAGACTCTTTCTTGTAACGAAACTCTTGGGAGAACCTTATGCAATACAAAGAACGGCCAAATGTATACCTTGTCACTAGACCTTCTGTTGATTGGGACAAAATTGCCCTTTTCTTTGAGGATGAAAACGTACCTCCAATTCCAGAATCCGTCAGAGCTGGAGACGACGAGTCTGCGGCTGTGATAGAGATATCTGCTCGCATGTGTTACATGAGCTACGGTCGAGGTAGAAGAGACATCACCGACTTCATCAACAATTTGTTGAGTTCGAAGGATGGAAGCGTGTTTGAACATGTCAATTATGGTTTTGTGGTAACAGGTGTCTCAAGAAGTTTGACTCATGAACTTATACGACATAGGGCGGGATTTGCCTATAGTCAGAGATCTCAGCGATACGTGGATGAAAGTGAGGGCGATTTTGTGATGCCCCCAGCATTATCTAGAGACAAAGAAACTGACAAAAAAGCCCGGGACATCCTTATAAACGCATTAGAAAATGCATCAGATAGCTACCAAAAATTGGTGACTGAACTGGAGAACACACTACCAAAAGATCTTTTTGAACTTGCAACTGATAGGAGAAAGGCTATCAGACAAGCAGCGAGATCTGTTTTGCCAAATGCCACTGAAACTAAAGTATTTATAACCGCTAACGTCAGAGCTCTACGTCATTTTATAGAAATGAGAAGTGCTATTTATGCAGACTGGGAAATCAGATATTTAGCAATAGAAATGTTGAAGATTCTTAAAGAAGAGTCACCCTTACTTTTTGGAGACTTCTCTATTGAAGACCTCCCCGATGGAACTCAAATATCTAAACCTACATATTCAAAAGTGTAACCAGCCACCAAATCTTATGCTATGACGCTGTCACAAATATATTTGTTTTAGCAAACAAGGCAGAAATAGGAACGACACCAAAGATGTTACTTTCAAATGCAAAAGCTATAAGTAACAGGCTTGATACCAAATTCAACTGGTTCATCCCAATAGATGGTGACGGTGAGCACATAGGGACTGTTAGTGCAGAACGTCCCCCTACATTTGATTACCTGAAAAATGTCGCTTTAACTGCGGAAAAGGAAGGCTTTCATTCATTATTAGTACCTACCAGATTCTCTAACGGTCTTTTCGAAGAAACTGAACCACTTTCCGAAACCTGGACAACTGTGACAGCGCTTGCAACATCCACTAAGCGTATAAGGTTTCTTATCGCTGTTAGGCCTGGTTTCATATCGCCACCCTTATTTGCTCATATGGCCGCCACCCTTGATCATATATCGAACAGCAGAATTGACCTGAATATAGTTCCGGGTGGAATACCTGGAGACCTGGAAAGATTAGGTGAGAATCTTGATCATGATCAAAGATACGACAGGGCGTCTGAATTCATAGAAGTGTGCCGTAAACTGTGGGAAAACCAAGAACCTGTAGTATTCCGAGGTAAGACAATATCCATTGATGGGGCCATTTGTTCTCCAACTCCAAACAAAACTCCTGGTTTTTATATAGGAGGAGCTTCTGAGAAAGCTATGGATCTATGTGCTAACCAAGGGGATGCGTACCTTTCTTGGATCATGCCCCGAAATATTCTCGTAAAACATCTCTCTCAAATGCAAGCAAAATCTAAATCCCGCAACCGAATCGTCAAATACGGGCTAAGAACACATATAATCGTGAGAGAAAATGAGGCAAAAGCATGGGAAGCGGCTGAGGAATTATTGTCTGTCGCATCCCCGAAAGTCATGGCTCAGAGGAAAAGCCAGAGTGGAATAACCGAAATGGTCGGGCGATCCATGCAAGAACGTAATCAAAATATGCATAGAGATACAAAATATTTATGGAACGGAATATCGTCTGTGCGTGTTAACTGTGGAACCGCTTTGGTTGGTGATTTAGAACAAGTATCAGAAGAACTGCTCGAATATTGGAAACTGGGAATAGATGAATTTATATTGTCGGGATATCCACATCTAGAAGAATGCAGAAGAGTTTCCAGGGAATTACTTCCCCTTGTACAACAAAAAATAGAAACAGAAAAGCAAAAACTCAATTAAGCCGTTTCACTTCTAATCTGACTACAATATATTGAAAAGCCACATAAAAAAGGGACCTCACCGAAATGAGATCCCTTACTTGTGGAGGTGTCACAGAGAACACCTACCTGTTCGACCTCCTAGTACTACTATCCAATTGTGCCGATCCTCCTTTAAAGAGACCCTTGTTATACTTTCAGACCACCCCTCATCAGTCTCTCGAGGTTATTATAACCATGTCTTAGATCTTGGGATAGGTCTTCAGAAACAAAAAATTACAAATGGGAATGTTAAATGATAAAAGAACTGGCAGGCGTCATTATATGGACTGACAACGTAACGAGATTAAAGGAGTTCTATGAAAACATTTTGGGATTAAATCCACATTCAATCAAACCGAATTTTGTTTCTTACAAGTGGAACGACATTAAATTCAGCATAGGTAAACATGCTTCAGTAGAGGGAAACTCAGTTGATCGATATCGCATAATGATAAATTTCAACGTGGAAGACATAAAACACACTACTCAAACCTTAAAAGAACATGGGGTCAAATTTATAAGAGAGCCAGAACGCGAACATTGGGGGGGCCAGATAGCCACTTTAGAAGACCCCGACCAAAACATAATACAACTTCTACAACAGCCAAAACTGACTAGCCCTGATTAACCTATTTAGTTTGGTTATCTTCGAAGCCTCGTTTACGCAAATTCACCGCCTCTTTCAAATATACATTCTGAATTTGATTAGGAAGCATATCGGTATTGACATGTACCATCACACGTATACACATGTTCTGGGCGTCTGGGATATCCATTTCATGGGAACACATTAGAGCAACCTCAGTCCATCCAATGGTTCTTGCTGCAACGGCCGGAAATTGGGCATTTAAATCCTTGGTGGTGGTAAAAAAGGCACTAATGACCTCATTCTTGTCGAGGTTATTTTCTTCGACTATCTTCTTTAATAAGTGTATCGTGGCTTCTACAATAGATTCCTTGGTATTTTCATCTGCCGTAGTAGCGCCTCTTATTGCTCTCACTTTGGTCATATAAGGTTTCCTTAAATCAATTTTGTGGTTGGAAAATTCAGGAACCTGATGGCATCAAATTTTTTACAAACATCCTTGCGTTTTCCTCTTGAGATTCTTTAGGGGATCGCTTTATCACATCCAAAAGAGCACTCCCAACCACGGCACCATCCGCGAACTTACCAATCTGGATTACATCTTTCTTTGTGGACACTCCAAAACCAACAAGTATAGGCAAATCAGTGTATTTTCTTATATTGTCAACAAGTCTCTTAACGTTAGCCGAAAGACCCGCTCTCGCTCCAGTCACTCCCGTAAGACTAACACAGTAAATGAATCCTCTCGCAATCGAGCATGCAGCCTCAATCCTTTGCTCCGTGCTTGTTGGGGCCAAAAGGGGAATTAGATGTATACCAACATTTTTGCACTCCTCCGATAAAGTCATTGACTCTTCAGAAGGTAGGTCAGGAATTATCAAACCATCAACACCTATCACAGAAGCATCATTTAAAAACTTTTTGATGCCATATTTAAAAAACGGGTTGTAATATCCCATAAAAATTATGGGGGTTTTATCATCAAGAGCCCTCAAATCTGACACTGCCTCCAAAGAACTGGAAAGATTTACCCCATTTTCTAGAGCCTTGAAACTAGTCGCTTGAATAGTTGGACCATCAGCCAACGGATCACTAAATGGGATCCCCAACTCCAACATATCGACCCCAGCTTCAACAAGAACTGAGGCAATATCCTTGAAAGTATCTATCTCGGGAAATCCGACCGTAATATAGGGAACGATTACGGTTTTATCGATTTCTCTTGCCTGTTTTAATGTTTTATCAATCCTGTTATTCACGTTTCTTAATCTCTTTACTTGAATGTATTCATCACCTCATTTTGCCGAATTCAAGCAGAAGCCGCAACCAAGGAGACTACAGCGTTTTGTAAGCCATGGCAAAGGATACATGGATATAACGATTTACTCTTTAAATACAATATACTTATAAGACAAGAACTGATGAACACAGGCACCCACAAACCGGCGTGCCCATGCATTAAAGCAAAAACCACAGAACTTGCTATTATGGACTCAAGGTTTCCCAACCCTTTAGATAAACGTGTTAGTAAGTATCCCCGAAAAAACATCTCCTCTATAAAGGGAACAAACAACGCAATAACAATCATATTTATAGATATCATCCAACCTTTTCCCAATATGTCGGCGGGTATCGGAGGAGGGATAATTCTGTCGATTCCTAGATTTATTACAGTCAAGGCATATATAAACGCAACGAATAAATTGAGTGGCATAACGAATACACTAAGGACATAATATATTTTCTTCCGTGGCAACCTGAATCCCATCTCTTTCCACTGGATAATCTTTTTAAACTTCACCAACCAAAAGACATA
>CAZUHE010000009.1:0-23277 GCA_964620395.1 uncultured Dehalococcoidia bacterium | reverse complement strand
TTTTTAGACCGGTGGCTCAAGGTGAAAATGTAATCATGAGAGGAGAAGATTACTCGAAAGGTGACGTTATTCTGGGAGAACAATCTACTATCGGGGCGGCACATATTGGTTCAATTCTAGCAGTTGGAATAACTCAGATAGCGGTTTATCATAGGCCTAAAATAGGTATTGTTTCTGCAGGGGATGAATTAGTCGATCCGGATTCCATCCCATGTGAAGGGCAAATAAGGGATGTTAATTTATATACGATAGGATCGCTCGTAAAAAGTATGGGAGCATATACAAAGTACTATCCCAGATTGCCGGATGATTTTGTTAAACAAAAAACAACAGCTGAACAGGCATTATTGGAAAACGACATGCTTATATTTACTTCTGGTAGTTCTGTTAGCCATAGAGATATGACCGCGAATGTAATAAAGGGCTTAGGGAATCCTGGCATCCTGGCTCATGGGCTGGCTTTGAAGCCGGGAAAACCAACGATAATGGGAATGGTTAATGACAAAATTGTTGTAGGGTTGCCAGGTAATCCTGTTTCAGCGATAACAGTTTTTGATAATGTTTTGAGACCGGTGATTGCCCACCTAAAAGGACTTCGTGGCTGGAATAGGAGAATTATAGGTGAAGCTATTCTTTCCACGGATATTCAATCGGCTAGTGGTAGAACTGATTTTATTCGAGTAAAAATCAGGAAAGACATTGATTCTGTACGCATGTATGCTGACCCAGTACTTGGTAAATCAAATGCTATTTCAGTATTATCGAGTTCTGACGGGTATTTTGAGATACCGTCTGCTGACTCCGGTGTATATGCTGGGACTACAGTAAAGGTTTTTATATAAACGCCATGGCTAATGTTGGAACTAGGGACTATTTCCTGAGTGATATTCCTCTTGAAAAGGCACAACAAATCTTTATGGCACGTGTTGCAACTTTAGGTGGAGATGGTGGGAACTTCATTGAAAGAATCAAGATTCATGACTCCGTTAATCGTGTGCTGTCTGAAAATGTTTTCGCAGAATTTTCTTCTCCCAGTGTAAATACTGCGGCAATGGATGGGATATCAATACATTCCAGCCATTCTGTGGGTGCCAATGAAACGAATCCGATGATACTTGATTTACATAAAACGTTTCATTGGGTTGATACGGGAGATCCCATTCCTGAGGGGTGTGACGCGGTTATCATGATAGAGGAAGTATCGATAGTCACTCGTGATAAAGTGTCAATAATGTCTCCTATTGCTCCTTACGAACATGTCAGGAGACTTGCAGAAGACATCGCGGCTCCAGAATTGCTGCTCCCTATAGGGTCTACTATAAGGCCGTTGGATTTAGCTTGTTTTGCGGCTTCTGGTATAGCTGATGTTGCTGTAAGTTTGAAGCCAAAGATTGCTTTGATACCGACAGGCAATGAATTGATAAAAATTGGCCAAAAACCAGGTCCTGGGGAAGTTGTAGAGTTTAATTCCCTAGTATTGTCTGGTTTACTCAAGGAGTACGGAGCACAGCCCCATGTCGTTGACGCTGTTGGGGATAACTTAATTAAATTGAGTTCTGCTATTACTGATCTGACTGTTGAAAATGATGTCGTTATAGTCATAGCGGGATCTTCTGCGGGATCCGAAGATTTCACGGCTGAAGCAATACGCCGCAGTGGTGAAATTTTGGTTCATGGTGTCGCGATACGACCCGGACATCCTGTGATATTAGGAATAGTGAATGAGACGCCTATCATAGGTATTCCAGGTTTTCCTTCCTCTGCTGCTTTGACTGCAGATTTATTTATTCGACCATTGGTATCACATATGTTGGGCAAAAGAACATTTGGGGAAGAGACTTTAAATGCAATCATTGCCCGAAAAATAACGTCACCTCTTGGAGAGGAGGAATTTGTAAGGGTTAATTTAGCTAGGATTGGGGACCATTATGTTGCTAACCCTACCGCAAGGGGAGCTTCACTCACTCTCGCTATGTCTAAATGCGATGGGATTGCACGTATTCCCAGTAGTACGGACGGTGTGCCGGAAGGCCATGTTTTGAGTGTTGATTTATTACGATCTCGTTCAGAAATCCAAAATACCATTATCATATCTGGGAGTGATGATATAGCTCTGAGACTCTTGGACACAGAAATATCAAAGAACTCTAATATAAGGATAATCTGTTCAAGTGTTGGGAGTGTTGGTGGGTTACTAGCCTTGGGTAAAGGTTATGCTCACATGGCAGGAAGCCATCTGTTGGACCCTGAAACGGGTGAATACAATTTAGGAGCTGTTAGTAGATTTTTGCCTCAGTTGCCAGTTCATATTATAGATTTTGTTGGTCGTACACAGGGTCTCATAGTTCCCAAAGGCAATCCACGAAATCTAGAGGGAGTTGAAGATTTATTGAAATCTGGTGTTCGTTTTATAAACAGGCAAAAAGGATCCGGAACGCGCCTTTTTACTGATTATTTGATTTCTGAGTTCAATTTGGATAGCACCGCTATATTGGGATACCAAGTTGAGGAATATACTCATTGGGCGATTGCAGCGGCTGTGGAAAGTGGTGATGCTGATGTTGGGGTTGGAATTAAAGCTGCGGCAATGTCGTCTAGCTTAGATTTTATTCCACTTGGGGAAGAAAAATATCAACTTGTAGTTCCATCAATATATGTAAAAGATAGCGAGTGGTTTTCCATCATTATGGATGTTTTAAAGGGATCTACATTGTCAGATCAAATTAAGTGCCTAGGGGGTTACGATGTCTCAAATATGGGTAAGGTTGATGCAGTAATAGGGTGACAATTAAACTGTGATTATTGGACTTTTGTGATGGTTAAAGATGGTGAAATAACAACAAGCATTTCCGCAATACTCCTTGCTGGGGGAAAAAGTCGTCGTTTGGGTCGAGATAAGGCGCTGGAAAATATAGGTGGGGAAAGGATTATAGATAAAGTCATCACTAAGGTATCAAAATGTTGTGATGAAGTCTTAGTTGTTGGAGATAGACCAGCAAGATATCAGGAATTAGACCTCCCGGAAGAAATAAAGTTTGTTCATGATCACTTTGCAAACGCTGGTTCCTTAGGAGGCCTCTACACGGGTCTTTCTAAATCCTTATCTGATTGGTGTCTTTTGGTGGCCTGCGATATGCCTTTTCTATCGGTGGATCTTTTAAATGATATGAAAAGTAAGGCTATTGATTCCAAAGCCCATGCGTTGGTCCCAATTATTGATGGTCGGTTCCAGCCGACTCACGCTTTCTATAACAAGCGATGCTTGCCTTATATAGAACGCAATATAAAACTGGGCCTGTTTAAAATGATTGGCTATTTTAATGAGATAAATGTGAAAACCGTGGTATTTGATTCAAACGAGATGAATCAGGATACAGAACGTAGCTTCTTTAATCTAAATACAAAAGAAGACCTACAAAAGGCACGGCAGTGGGTATAATGGCAGTTCATCTCCAACAAAGGGGTTTCTCATTCAAATTTGTGTAGAATTCTTTGGTACAAGTAGAAGACTGACGGGTTGTGACAAGCGAAACATCGCTATTGAAGAAAGTCACGTCTCCGTTGCAATGGTTGTAGAAAAACTTTATTACGATATGCCTGAGCTAAGAGGATCTATTATAGAAGAATGTTCAAAGGTGTTGTGTCCTAGCTACAAACTCAACATAAACGGAAAAACGTTCGTGGAAAATGATAGTGATCTCCTTAAAGACGGCGATTCTATTCTGATCATTCCAAGCATGGCAGGTGGTTCATGACTTTCGGGTACCATGGTCGAATTTTAGTTATAAATGCGTCTAAAAGATCGTGGCAATGGGAAGCAATTGATGAAAGTATCCTAAGAAAGTTTATCGGTGGTACAGGGCTGGCAGCATATCTGCTGTATCAATATTGTCCACAGGGTGCTGAACCACTGGGACCGGAAAATCCCTTAATATTTTGTACTAGTCCCCTAGTAGGAACACAAATTACTACTTCTTCGAAGTTTGTGGTTTGTACTAAATCTCCACAGACTGGATTCATCGGAGATTCCATGTCTTCGAGCTTCCTTGCTACGGAGATTAAATCTTCTGGAGCTGATGCGGTGATTTTGGTGGGAATGTCTGAAGAATGGACGTCGATACGAGTTTCTTCGAATGGTGTAACTTTCGATGATGCTGGTGATCTAATCGGATTAACTACATCCGCTACTGAAAAACGCCTTAAGGAGGCTCACGGGGATAAATACCGGGTAGCTTGTATTGGACCCGCTGGGGAAAATCTCGTTAAATACGCCAGCATAAGTAATGATGGAGGGAGACAGGCTGGCAGAACTGGATCTGGTGCAGTTATGGGGTCGAAAAAAATAAAGGCACTGTGTTTTTCAGGAAATAATGCAGTTTCTGTTTGTGATGGAAAGGCTCTTGCTGGTACGAGAAAAAGGCTAAGTGTTAAATCTATAGGGCATGCAACCGAGAAATACAGAAACTTAGGAACCATAGCTAACCTAAGTGTTTTTAACCGTTTAGGGATCCTACCATCCAATAATTTTAGGAATTCGGCGATGCCAGATGTTGAACCTTTGAGCGCTGAGACTTTTTACGGCCAAGGGGAAGTTAAAAAAGCCCATTGTGCTAATTGTACTATTGGCTGCGAAAAACTCATCACCATCCCGGGTAGCAAAAGCGAAAAAGTAAGAATGGAATATCAGAGTTTATATGCCATGGGTCCCCTCAATGGAGTGAGCGATCAGGAATCTGTTCTCAAAAATAGTAAATTTTGTGATGAAATGGGTATTGATACCATCAGTGCAGGTGCGACAATAGCATGGTATTTGGAATGTTCAGAACGAGGGTTGTTGGAATCGTCACAAGCTGGGAGTGATGCTTCTGTTGATAGCCTATTGGACTTGCTGGTTCACCGAAAAGGTATAGGAAATGTTTTGGCCGAAGGTTCAGCTAAAGGAAGCGACATAGTTGGTGCCGGAAGCGAAAAACTGGCTATGCATGTGAAAGGGTTGGAATTGCCAGGTTATGAGCCTAGAACACTTAAGGCGTTAGCCTTGGCAATGGCCGTCAGTACGAGGGGGGCCTGCCACAACAGATCTTCTGCCTATGACTGGGATTTTTCTAACAGAGATGACAGTGATGCAGATACTGTTGGAAAGGCAGTAATTGATGGCGAAGATTATAGCGCCGTCATGGATTCCTTGATATGGTGCAAATTCATAAGGAAGGTTTTTGATGATTTTTATGTGGAATCTTCAGTGATTATCAATGAAGTTACCGGATGGGATATGACGGCTGAAGAACTCAAGAAATGTGGTGAAAGGATCAATAATCTGAAAAAACTCTTTAATATAAGAGAAGGATGGAAAAGTGATGATGATACCCTGCCTCACCGTATTCTTACTGAACCGGTGAATGAGGGTCCTAATGAAGGAGATCGTCTTTCTGAAAATCAATTGAACGTGATGATAGATTCCTACTATAGGGTCCGGGGTTGGGAAAAAGACGGAACTATACCATCACAAAAACTAAAAGATATGGATTTATATACTTTAATGTAACGGTACATAGATCACTTTAAGACATATGTGAGAATTTTTTGGTGTCTGATTCAAATAAAATGGCCCGAAACAAACTTAGAAATAGCCTCATCGAATATTTCCCCAGGCGTCGGGAATCTCTTTTGCCTATTCTGCATTATTTGCAACACACTTACGGGTATCTACCTGGATGGGCACTTGAAGTGGTGGGATGGCATCTTGGAGTGCCGGCAAGTGAAGTCTATGGAGCTGCAACTACTTACACAGAACTCCGTTTAGATGAGCCACAGGAGGATGAGGTTATTGTTTGCACGGGTTTAACTTGCAGGCAAAATGGTGGCAGAGATATTTCAGATTTCCTTGATAACGTTAAGGAAGGAGTAGAGAAAACCACTTGTACGGTAAAAACGGTTCCGTGTGCCTTTATATGCGCTGTGGGTCCGGTAGCGAAGAGGAAAGATGGTAAATGGCATGGTAGGATGTCTCTTTCAGATCTCAGGCTGATGCTTTCATGAAGAAATCGACACCAAATTTAAATAAAATTGTTGATTCGTTTCAACAAACTCAAGCCACGAGATCTAAAATATACGTTCAAGTGTCACACTGCAGTTTAAGCGTTGGCTCGTATTCTTTTTACCAAGAGTTGAAACAGAAACTTTCTCCTAGTATGGAGGTTGTTGTATCTGGCTGTGATGGAGCATGTTTCGCTGCTCCTCGCTCAATTATAAATGCAGATGATTCATGTAATGAACCGTATGAATACTTAAAAGTTTCGGAAAAATTCGCTGCAAATTCCCGGTCTAAAGAAGAATTGGAAACTTTTTTTGGATCGCAAAATCGTGTGGTTATGAAGAATATTGGAACCATGGAAGTAGATGACATTAATGGGTATCTGCTTTCTGGAGGGTTCCAAGGTTTAAACAACGCTTTTCAAGCTTCATCTGAAGAGGTTGTGGCAATGGTAGAAAAGTCTGGTCTCCGCGGGAGAGGTGGCGCATACTTTCCAGTGGCATCAAAATGGTCTGCTGCCAGGTCTTCTACTGGTGAAAATGTGCTTGTTATAAATGCCGAGGAAGGCGAACCCGGAGTTTTTAAAGATAGACATTTGATGGAAGGAGCCCCATTTCGTGTTTTGGAAGGGGCCTTGATTGCAGCATATGCTGTTTCCGCCACTCAGGTTTTTGTGTATGTTAATGCTGAGGCCACTTTGTCTTATCAAAGATTGAAAAACGCAATCAACATATGTAGGGGACAGAATCTGTTGGGAGAGGATATTCTGGGAACGGGTATAGATATTGACGTTCAGCTTCTTAAAGGGGCTGGAGGATATGTATGTGGGGAAGAATCTACTCTCATAAACACGATGGAAGGAACTAGGAGAGAGCCAAGGTTGAAACCACCTTTTCCAACGGAATCAGGCTATCTAGGGTACCCAACGGTGGTAAATAATGTGGAAACGATATGTACCCTACCCTACATATTAAAAAGCGGTTCCGAAGAATTTAATAAAATAGGTAATCTGAACTATCCTGGCACCAAAATCATCAGTTTGAGTGGGAATATTAAACGCGCTGGGGCTATAGAAATTACAATGGGATCTTCTTTGGATTCTGTTATCAATTCTATCGGTGGTGGCCCCATAGATGGTAGTCTGTCTGCGGTTGCAGTAGGAGGTCCTTCCAGTGGCATTATTCCCGCCGAAAGGATAAACGAAGTTATTATTTCTCCCGGTTTGATAGATGGTCATGCTGTAATGGTCGGTGCGGGAGGTGTTATACCTCTAGGTAAGGATACAAATGTTTTGCAGGAAATTCATCAACTATCAGAATATAATGCCTCAGAATCCTGTGGTAAATGTACTCCATGTAGGGAAGGTACCCCCAGAATAAAGGAGATGATTCATAATTTATCATCTAAAACTGATAACGACGATCAATGGGATGTGCTGGAAGAACTTGCACGAACTGTAAATGCTGCTTCACTCTGTGGTCTCGGTCAGGCAGCAGGTAATCCCGCTTTGAGTTTCATAAAACACTTCAAAGGGAAACGCTGATTTTGATATTTATGGAGTTCGATAAATCATGATAGTGTTTGTTAACGGCAAAAGTGTTGATATTACTGATGGGCACTCAGTCCTCGATGCGGTAAATGTTTCTGGTACCCAGATTCCTCAACTCTGTAAAGATCCTGATATGAAGCCGATAGGGGCTTGTAGAACTTGCCTTGTTCAAGTTGAAGGAGTGCGAGGTTTCCCGGCCTCTTGTTCAACCCCTGCCACAGAAGGTATGAAAATTTATACTGCTGGGGAAGATCTAGACAAGATTCGTCGGGGAGTCCTAGAGCTGACCGCTGGTATGCTACCAGCTTACAAAAATGATGAGAGTGTGTTTAACGACCTGAGTCAAAATATCGCTGCAAATTCAGTAGATGGGATGCGATGGGACTCAAGGATTAGGGAAGAAACAGACGAAAGTAATCCTGTATTCAATATATCTATGGAATCCTGTATTTTGTGTGGAAGATGCGCTCAGGCCTGTCAGGAAGGACATCAGTTTATTGGGGCAATTGACATGTTGGGTTCAGGTACTGCTTCACGTATTGGAACTTTTTTAGATAAGCCATTAATAGATTCTGTTTGCACGACATGTGGGCAGTGTCTTTCAGTCTGTCCTACTGGAGCCATTTCAACGAAGGAGCATAAACAGCCTCTTGTATCAAGTGTAACGACTACTTGTCCATATTGTGGTGTCGGTTGTGGTATCAAGGCTAATGTGGGTGAGGATGGTGTTATTCAAGAAATGATGGATGATCCAGATAATCTGTCCAGTCTCGGAATGTTGTGCGTCAAGGGTAGATTTGGCTATACGTATGTCCACCACGAGGATCGGTTAACGCAACCACTGATTCGGAGAGGGGATTCTCTTGAACCCGCTAGTTGGGATGAGGCCTTGAAATTGGTAGCCAGTAAATTATGGGAATACCGCGGCGATAGTTTCGCAACTCTTTGTTCAGCTAAGGCCACCAATGAAGATGGTTATATGCAACAGAAATTTTCTAGAATGGTAATGCAAAGTAACCATATTGATCATTGCACTCGGTTGTGTCATTCCCCATCAGTTGAAGCTATGTTAACGTCTCTTGGCAGTGGTGCGACAAGTAATTCCTATATAGATTATGAAGAGTCTGGATGTCTGGTAATTATTGGCTCTGACGCAAATGCTAACCATCCTGTTGCAGCTGCGAGGATGAGGCGGGCGGTCGTAGAAAGAGGAGCCAAACTAATAATTATCAATCCAAGGCGCATAGAGATGTGTGACTTTGCGGATTTGTGGTTAAGGCCACGTCCGGGCACTGATGTTGCGTTGCTCAACGGTATAGCAAATGTGATTTTGTCCGAAGGTCTGGCTGACGATAAATTCATAAATAACCGGACCGAAGGTTTTGACGACTGGAAGGATATTGTCGAGCGGTATACCGCCGATTATGCCTCGTCCATATGTGGTGTACCTGCTGAAGATATAATCGAGGCTGCCCATATGTATGCTAAGCCGCCATTTAGTGCTTCTTGTTTGATATGGGGAATGGGTATTACTCAACATACAATGGGCACTGCAAACGCACATAGCTTACTGAACTTATCCTTTGTTTCCGGACAACTTGGGAAACCTGGATCGGGTATATCTCCGCTCAGGGGCCAAAACAATGTCCAGGGATGCGGTGATGCGGGCTGCGTTCCAAATGCATTTCCTGGATATCAAGTGATAGGTGATGAATCAATAAGGAAATTTTCCAGTGCCTGGGGCGATGTTTCCCTACCACCTGATCCCGGTTTAGTTATCACAGATATGGTTAAGGAGATAGACAACGGTCGTATCAAGGCGATGTATATTACAGGGGAAAATCCCCTCTTGAGTGAACCGGATCTGTCCCATGCAGAGGAAACTTTCAAAAAATTGGAATTTTTGGTTGTTCAAGACATATTTATGCACGAAACTGCGCAAATTGCAGATGTCATACTTCCGGCGTGTTCATTTGCTGAAAAAGATGGGACTTTCACCAATAGTGAGCGTAGAGTGCAAAGGGTTAGAAAAATAATAAACCCAGTAGGAGATTCCAAACCTGATTGGAAAATTGTCAACGACATAGCCCGTAGAATAATTGATACTAACAATCTCGGATTTGCCGACGAGTTTGATTATGAAGACCCTTCTGAAATATGGGATGAGATGTCCTCCTTGACCCCAATAATAAGTGGCATTAGTTATGAGCGTTTAGAAACAGGGGGAATACAGTGGCCATGTCCCTCCGAAGACCATCCTGGGACCAGATATCTTTATGAAAAGGAGTTCCCTCGAGGAGATAGGGCGAAATTCGTTGGTTTTGAGCAGGGTCCGGCGGCTGAAGAAATGCCCTCAAAGCGATTCCCGCTAATATTGAACACCGGTCGTATTCTTTATCATTGGCATGGTGGAACAATGACGAGGAGAGCAGAAGGACTTCTGGCACGTGCTCCTGAGTTGCAAATAGCGCTTAGTCCCCAAGATGGGGAGAAATACTCTGTTCAAGAAGGCGACTGGGTTCGATTAAGGTCTCGGAGAGGAGAACTGGAAGGTCGTATCCTCTATTCGGATAGGATGAGATCCGGTGAAATATTTGTACCGTTTGTGAAATTAAAAGATCATGCTGCTAATTTTCTGACTAATTCTGCACTAGATCCCGAATCTAGGATACCGGAATACAAAGTTTGTGCAGTGAGACTGGAGAAAGCTTAAATATGGCTACACTTGGTTCAACAGGTAAAACAGATTCCAGACAATTTGATGGTAAAAGGAAACTGCTTCTGGTTCCCCTTCTGCCGGTGCCGCCAGCTCTGGATGACGATCATGCGGATTTGTTAGAAAGGCATTGGGAATCTGTGGAAAATCAAATAAATAATCTTGAGAAAACCTTAGGAACAGTATCATCAATATTTCATGAAATGTTGTACGGTGAGGGAGATCAAGTTGAGTCTCTGTTACAACAAATCTCACCGAGATCTTTTCCTGTGGTCAAAAAGATTACAGGATCTTCTGGCACTTTGAAGGCAACTGAAGATCCTGACATATTGATGGAAATGACTGATTGGCAAAGGTGTTTGTCTATTGGCCTAATGAGCCAAGCTGCGTATCAATTAATTTCTGAAAAATACCAATCCTTGTCACAAAGTAGATTTGAGAAAATTGGAGAAGTAATAGACAAGGAGATGGAAGAAAACTCTGTAGGATTAATATTTATTTCCGAGGATCACAGGGTTCAATTCTCCGCCGACATACAAGTGTTTTACGTGTCTCCACCAACTCATAACGATTTGAAACTTGCGATTCAAACATACATTGAGAAACAGAACACTCCCGTGCAAAGTGATGATGGCGATGACAAAGAAACCACCGATGAGGGCGACGTAAGAGAATAAAGATTTCAGGGAAGTAAATTCCAAAGGAGCATATCTGGTGGCCAAACCTAACTCAACTTATAGAAGCAACGAATGGTTTGATACTCCGGAACTATACGGTTGGTTACGGAAGGCGGCGTTTATGGCGGAAGGTTATGGTGAGGCTTCATACGAAGGGAAGCCGATAATAGGTATATGTAATACTTGGAGTGAACTCACACATTGCAATGCCCATCTAAGAGGATTGGCTGAGGCCGTCAAACGTGGTGTATGGCAGGCTGGTGGGTTTCCCTTGGAATTTCCCGTTATGTCTCTGGGGGAATATAACATGAGGCCTACAACTATGCTGTACCGGAACCTATTAAGTATGGATGTGGAGGAATCGATTACAGCAAATCCTATGGACGCTGTTGTTCTTCTTGGGGGATGTGATAAAACCACCCCTGCTCTATTGATGGGTGCCGCCAGTGCCGATATTCCGTCCATACTTGTTACCGGTGGACCTCAATTAAAAGGAAACTGGAAAGGCGAGGAGTTGGGATCATGTACCGACTGCAGAAGATATGAAGTGGAATTGAGAGCTGGAAACATTACTGAAGATGACTGGGCTGAATTACAAAGTTGTATTGTTAGAAGCTCCGGCCACTGCATGACAATGGGTACAGCATCTACCATGGCTATGATGGGTGAAGCTATTGGAATGGCTTTGCCAGATAATGCTTCAATTCCAGCCGTAGATTCACGACGGGTACAAATGGCAGAAGAGGCAGGACGTAGGGCTGTGTCTTTAGCCGGAACTGAATTAATACCATCAAAGATTTTAACCTTATCAGCCTTTGAAAATGCTATACGCTGTTTGCATGCCAGCGGTGGTTCCACAAATGCCATCATTCACTTGATCGCTATAGCCGGACGAGTCGGGATTGAATTGCCGTTGGAGCTTTTTGACGATTTGGCAAAGACGACCCCTTTCATCTTAAACTTGAAGCCATCAGGGAATTTTCTGATGGAGGATTTCTATTACTCTGGAGGGACCCCTGCTCTAATGAAGAGGATTGAGTCCTTGTTGGATTTGGATAATATGACCATAACCGGAGAAACACTTGGCATGAACATATCCGGATACGATGTTCACAATGATGATGTCATCAGGCCATTAAATGATCCTATAGAGGATGAAGGCGGTCTGGCAGTTTTATATGGTAATCTCGCTCCGACCGGTGCCATCATAAAACCGACAGCGGCTTCCAAGGATTTGATGGTTCACAAGGGTAAAGCAGTAGTTTTTGAAGATCACGAGGATCTGTACGCCCGTATTGACGATCCAAATTTGGAAGTTAGACCAGAAGATGTCTTGGTTATGAAAAACAGTGGGCCGGTTGGAGCTCCTGGTATGCCAGAGTGGGGTTTTATGCCGATTCCGAAGAAGATATTAGCCATGGGTGTTCGAGATATGGTGCGGTTGAGTGATGCGCGTATGAGTGGTACAGCATTTGGTACTGTTGTTGTTCATGTTACCCCAGAGTCATCTGGTGGAGGCCCTTTGAGTGTTGTAAGAGATGGAGATGAAATTGAATTGGATGTTCCAAATCGAGTTTTGAAACTTAATATTGATGATGTTGAATTCAGAAAACGCCTAGAGGATCCAGGTCGGCCGGCTCCGGAATTTAAGAGAGGTTACAAACGTTTTCATGCACAGCACATCATGCAGGCAGATAAAGGGTGTGACTTCGACTTTTTGAGGTCAGAACTGCTTAATTAAGCGAATCTATAGCTGGGAAATCCAGGTTGCGACGTCCCTTATGTTTTCATCAATGATCTGATGGGCCATATCGTATTCGTGAAATTCAACGCTATAGCCATTTTTTGTTAAAACGTCGTTGGCGTGTTGGCCTTCCGAGATAGGGATTACATTGTCTGTCGTGCCATGAGACATGAAGACAGGGATCTTTGATGCTCCTTTAGTTGAAGATAGCAGTTCATCTTCCAGAATGATACGTGAACTCAATATCAAGGCACCTTTAAACGTGTCAGGTTTGCTGAGACCTGCATGCATTGCGATCATTCCACCTTGAGAAAATCCACCTATAAAAACCCTGTCTCTGTTAATTGGAAATTTTTGTAACGCTTCTTCTATGGTTGCGTTGACTACCTCTACAGCCTGATACAGATCGTCGGAAGTTCTATTTTCCCCAATTGGAAACCAAGCATACCCTTTTTGTCCAAATCCTAAATCCATTTGTATTGGAGCGTTCGGGCAGATATATATGTACTCAGTTTCATTTATTGAAGGCCCTAAGCTTGCTAAATCTCCCATATGGCTACCATAGCCATGAAGTAATATGAGGCAATTCAGAGGCTTATCACCATTGTAATCTGAAGGGAGAACTGCTACATATGGTAGGCTGTCCCCTTTTTGTTGTATAAATTTCATTTTCCTTGATCCGTATTTACATTGGAACTTTTTAACAGATAGCCTGCTATTTTACATGGGAAATATGTAAAATGTTTTAGTCTGCTTTAACAGGTTCAATTAGCAAATGCCATCAGGACAAATTGGAAAAACACATTGGCAAAATTAGAAACTATTATAGGGAGCAATAGGCCTGAATCGACCCAGGCTATTGGGCAAATTATTGGGCAAGGCCTTTCTGTTGGGGATATCGTTCTATTGATAGGAGACTTAGGATCTGGCAAAACTTGCATGACTCAGGGGCTAATCAAAGGATTAGGCTCAGAGGATATAGCCAGAAGTCCTACTTTTGTAATTGTTGCTCAATATACCGCTATGTGCCCGGTGTATCATATGGATTTGTACCGAATTGACGGGATACACGATATGGATGCGATGCAATTAGATGAATATCTGTATGGTGATGGGGTTTGCCTAGTCGAATGGGCAGATAAGCAGGAAAATCTGTTCCCGAAAAAAAGTTTGATGATCCAATTCTTCAAAACCGGGCCAGATACCAGGGAATTAAAAATATCATCTTATAATTTGGATCATGAAGAAATATTTTTTAACCTAAGTAATTCAGGACACACAGACAAATAATTAATATGGAACTTATTATCGATACTTCGACTAGGTATGCTTCGGTGGCTGTTTCAGTTAACGGGGCGATTTCGAGAGAACTTCTTTGGCGGTCTGATAGAAATCACTCGGTTGAATTGGTGCCTGCTATTAATGAAATTTTGAAAATGAAAGGTGCGGTAATTAAAGATGTCGAAAATGTGGTTGTATGTTCAGGCCCGGGAGCTTTTAGTGCCCTAAGGGTAGGTGTCAGTACAGCAAAAGCGTTGGCTTTGGGTTCTGATATTGGACTTGTGGGAGTTTCCTCGATGCTTGTAGAAGTATATCCATACTTGAATCTGAGATGTAAAGTTACTGGGTTGATACCTGCAGGGAGAGGGAGGGCCTATGTCGGGACTTATGAAAATGGTGCTCTCGATGAAAGAGGTTTAACAATTCAAACATACGAGGAAATAACGGCATCTACGATTCCCGATACGCTATATTGTGGAGAGGCAATAGAAATCTTGGTCAATGAAGAAGTAATAGATCCCAGAAAATTTTCTTGTTCATTTGTCAAACCCCCTACAAGGAGACCCTCAGTTATATCGGCATTAGGATATGAACTGATCGAATCAGATGTATTGCCAGATCCGGTTGCTTTACAACCTATATATGTGAAAAGCGCTCAGATAGATTCAGCGAATAAAAATAAATGAACTATGAATCCACAAGGAGAACATTAAATTGGAAAGAACATTGGTTTTAATTAAACCTGATGCTGTGCAGAGAGGATTAATTGGAGAGATTACATCTAGATTAGAGAATAAAGGATTGAAAATATCGGGCATGAAATTAATGAAAGTTAGTGAGGAGTTGGCGGGAAGACATTATGGTGAACATGTTGGTAAACCTTTTTTCGATGCTCTTGTTAATTTCATTACATCTTCACCTATAGTTGCCCTTGCCATCGATGGTGATAATGCAGTTGCGGTTGTGAGGAATGTGATGGGAGCTACAAACCCACAGGATGCGGCCAATGGAAGTATTCGGGGAGATTTAGGATTATCGATAGGTATGAATTTAATTCACGGTTCTGATTCACCTACCTCGTCTGAACGAGAATTAGCTCTGTTTTTTGATGAATCGGAACTATTGGATTACGATCGAGACGTAGATAACTGGATTATTGAATGATGCTTAGGGTTCTTGCCTCAGTCCACGCAGATTCGAGGTCATAAAACTCCCTAAAATCTTGGGAGAACATGTGTATTACGAGGTCTCCATAATCTAGTAGGGCCCAACCGCTGTTGTGGTCCCCTTCTCTATGATGGAGATTAACTCCGTCAGTTTTTAGGCTTACTTCAATTTCATCACGGACCGCTCGCATGTGTCTGGGGGATTGAGTTGTCATAAGCACAAAATAGTCGGCAAAATCACTTATGCCTCGCACATCCATTAATCTAATGTCTTCAGCTTGAAGTTCCGATGATATATCTACTGCCGTATCTGCCGCTTGGCGAATTATGTCTTCAGTTAAATTACTCATGTTAGCCCGATTATAAACTTTTCTGCTGCTGTATGTCTTCCATCTAGTAACACCCTTCATAACTTTGTGCTAGCCTTTATTAATGGAAAGAAAAAAGATCATAGTTGCAATGAGCGGTGGAGTTGATTCTTCGGTAGCAGCTTTCCTGTTGAAAGAACAGGGATATGATGTAGTGGGTGTTACCCTTCGACTTTGGTCCGAGGAAACATCTGATGGGACGGAAAGAAACAATAGATGTTGTTCGGTCGAAGATGTCGACGATGCTCGCAGGGTATGTCATGAAGTGGGTATTCCTCATTATTTCATCAATGCGGAAAAACAATTTCAACAGCACGTTGTTAATTATTTTCTAGACGAATACAACTCTGGTAGGACTCCTCATCCCTGTCTGGCTTGTAACGACAAAATAAAGTTTGATTACCTGTTAAGACGAGCCATGTTCTTAGATGCAGACTACATTGCTACAGGACACTACGCTCGTATAAGAGAGCATGATGGGACTTTTAAGTTATTGACGGGTGCGGATGGTGGAAAAGATCAGTCTTATGTTCTATTCACCTTAAAGCAGGAAGAGTTGAAAAGGCTGAAATTTCCTGTTGGAGAGTATCCAAAATCAGAAATAAGAGACATTGCAGCAAAGGCGGGATTGCCGGTCGCTGATAAGCCTGATAGCCAGGAAATATGCTTTATACCATCGGGAAATTACCGAGAGTTTGTACAAGATAGGATTGTTCCAAAACCAGGCAATTTTGTTGATTCAGCTGGAAACATACTTGGGGAACATCCGGGAATACAATTTTTTACTATTGGTCAAAGAAGAAAATTGGGAGTCAATGCAAATGATGGGAATCCTAGGTATGTCGTAGACATAGATGCTACGGATAATGTTGTGACCTTGGGTCCGGAATCGGAATTGTTCGCCAAGCATTTTAGGGCAAACAAGGTGTCTTTTACTAAAAATTACCCTGATGAACTCGTATTAGAAGTGAAGGCTAAAATACGGTACAAGTCCTCGCAAGAGCCTGCGAATGTGATCGTAAGTGGGAATGAAGTGTTCGTAGAGTTTTCAGAACCCCAGAGAGCAATAACTCCCGGACAGCCTGTAGTTTTCTATCATGATGAGGAGTTACTGGGAGGGGGAATTATTGAGAAAAGGTTGGATGAAACAGAATTCCTGGACACTACTTCCCAACCCGTGTCTATTAAGGCATAAATGATAGAGACTTCCCTGCGAGAAGAAAAATGTCTTATTGAGGAAGGGTACTCACTGGTGGGTGGTGTTGATGAGGTAGGTAGAGGGTGCCTGGCAGGTCCGGTAACAGCAGCAGTCGTCATTTTCCCCCCCGATCTCTTGTTAGAGCCGATAAGAGAAGTGGTAGACAGTAAGGCGATCAGCTCCAAAAAAAGGGAAACCTTGTCGGAACTTATTAAGAATGTCTCCCTTTCGTATTCAATAGCTAGTGCCTCAGCAAATGAAATTGATGCGATGGGGATAGTCCCGGCTACCCAGTTAGCTATGAAAAGAGCTATAGAAAGCTCAATTTTGGAACCACATTATTTATTGGTTGATGGCCTTGGGTCCTTGGAGCTTAAAATTCCTTGCAAGGCAATAGTAAAAGGTGATCAAATCAGTTCTTCAATAGCAGCTGCGTCTATAATTGCTAAGGTAGATAGAGACCATAGAATGAGTTTGTTACACGAGAAATTTCCCGAATATGAATTTAGGTCCAATAAAGGGTATGGTACAAAAGCCCATCTGGATGCTCTCACAAAAATTGGCGCCAGCTCCATACACAGAAAAACATTTGCTCCTGTAGCTACTGTAATCAAGAAAAGGTGATTTGCTTCATTTTAGGGAATTTATTAATAACATGATCTATGAGGAAGGGCCGGTGAGCATCGATGAAACTATCTGAAGAAAACGACATATTATGGGGATATACTTCATTAATTGTTAAAAGTTTAGCTAAGATCCTACCCAATTCGCAGGCATGCCTTAAAGCCTCATTGTTATCTTCATTTTCAACTGTTTCTGATGTGGATATTCAACATACGCAAAGAACCGGAGAAGCTGGTGTTAGAGAAGAAGATCCCAAAGCTATTTTGGTAGGATCCAAAGGAGTTTTGGAAAATTTCAAACGGATTCGCCAGTATAGGGAAGTATCAATAAAAAATGCTAGTTCTGATGAATTAGGGAGTTTTATAGATTTCCTTGACCAATCGATTGAAATATTAACATCCTTAATAAGGCAGCAAAGAAGCAACGGAATACGAGGAATCTATGTGATTGTGGATCCGCAAGCGACAAAAGGAAGAGATCCATACAAAATGGCAGAAAAAGTTATAAAAGGTGGCGTCAAAGTAATTCAATACAGAGATAAAAAGAAAGAAAAGTCTTCGGTAATGCAGGAGTGTTACAGGTTGGCTGAATTATGCAACAAACATAACGTAACGTTCGTTGTAAATGATTCAGCCGAAATAGCCAGATTCGTTGATGCTGATTTTCTCCATGTAGGACAAAATGATATTCCTGTAGGGTTATGTAGGACTGTGTTGGACGATCACCAATGCATCGGTAAATCTAATGATGGTGTGGCAGAGGCTATGGAATCTGAAAAACATGGTGTGGATTACTTGGCTGTTGGGGCCGTTTATAACACTGATACCATGGGCAAATCCCATAGAGTGCCTGTCGGGACAAAAGGCTTAATAAAAGTTAAAGAATCCACATCATTGCCGATCGTGGCAATAGGGGGAATAAATGAAGGTAATCTTCGCGAGGTCAAGTCCACTGGTGTCGATTCTGTTTGTATCGTCAGCGCTATCACAATGGCAGATGACCCGGAGGTGGCAGCAAGCAAATTGGTGAGCATCTGGGATTCGTGATAACTTTAAATATCGCAAATGCCACGGAATTGTGGCTCTACACTATTGACCCTGTGGATTTACTGTTGGAAAATTCTTATGTTTGTAAATGCCACTAGATAAGTTCGTTTAAGATTAAGCATGGTGGCTGATTAGGAGAAAAATATGGAACAGATACAAATAGTGGCATTAGTTGCCTCGTTGGTTTCCTTAGCTTTCGCTGGGTACCTTACTTCCAGTGTCCTGAAGAAGGATGAAGGTAGTGAGCAAATCCAGGCTATAGGTAAGGCAATACAAGAAGGCGCTATGGCCTTTCTTTCGCGGGAATACAGACTCCTTGCTATTTTTGTTGTAGTGATGGCAATCGTATTAGCAGTGTTTATAGATTTCGATGTGACCGGACGTGTAGTGGATGTAACAGGTAAGGAAGTGGGTAATGTGCCGGGAACTGCTATAGCGTACTTGGTGGGAGCAATAGGGTCGGCACTGGCTGGGTTTATTGGTATGACAATTGCGGTAAGAGCGAATACACGGACAACTGTACAAGCGATAGAGGGATTAAATCCGGCTTTACGTGTTGCCTTTAATAGTGGTGCTGTAATGGGACTGTCGGTTGTGGGATTAGCTCTATTGGGTGTAACTCTCATGTTCGTGGTTTTTGATAACAACGCTACCACGGTAGCCGGATTCGGGTTTGGAGCGTCATCCATAGCACTTTTCGCAAGAGTTGGTGGCGGTATTTACACCAAGGCGGCGGATGTTGGTGCTGACTTGGTTGGTAAGGTTGAACAGGGAATTCCTGAGGATGATCCAAGAAACCCAGCCACTGTTGCCGATAATGTAGGTGACAATGTTGGTGATGTTGCGGGAATGGGGGCTGATCTTTTTGAATCATACGTGGGCTCAATCATAGCCACTGTGGCTTTGGCTGCTGCCGCAACCACTTTGATCAGCGATAGCACTAAAGAGCTAGATTTGATCTTATTCCCTCTTCTGGTTGCTTCAATAGGTATATTTTCTTCGATTATCGGGACGTTCCTTGTTAGAACTGGTGAGAAGGCCGATATGGGCAGGCTTCTGTGGTCCCTAAGAACGGGTATATTCTCTGCCGGAGCGTTAGTACTGGTTGGCACGGCAGGGCTAGTTTTATATCTGGACCTTGATTTTAATTTGTTTTGGGTCGTACTAATAGGTTTGGTAGCAGGTCAATTGATAGGTACAGCCTCAGAGTACTACACTTCCTATGAATATAGCCCAACTAAAAAGTTGGCAGAGCAATCCGAGACAGGTCCGGCCACAATAATGATAGGTGGCCTTGGGTTGGGAATGGTGAGTACAGTTATACCAGGCGTGGTCGTAGTAGTGGCCATGTGGTTATCGTTTGAGTTTGCCGGTCTTTATGGTGTTGCATTAGCTGCAGTGGGCATGCTATCGACCTTGGGCATAACCTTGGCTACTGACGCATATGGGCCAGTAGCAGACAATGCCGGTGGTATAGCTGAACAGGCAAGTTTAGATCCAGAGGTTAGGGAACGAACTGATGCCCTAGATTCCCTTGGTAACACCACTGCTGCGACGGGTAAGGGGTTTGCTATTGGATCGGCGGTTTTAACTGCGTTGGCCCTTATGGCCGCATATTCCCAGGTTGTGAAAATTGACGTCTTTAACATAATGGACATAAAGGTCATGATGGGCCTTATAGTGGGCGCAATAATGCCTTTCCTTTTTGCTGCATTGACGATGCAAGCTGTTGGAAGGGCGGCCTATGCGATGGTTCAAGAAGTTAGGAGGCAATTCAGGGAGATTAAAGGCTTGCTTGAAGGTACTGCTGATGCTGATTACGCAAGGGCAGTAGATATATCCACGCAAGGCGCAATGAAAGAAATGGTACTTCCTGGAATAATCGCTATAGTTGTTCCGATCGTCGTGGGTATCGTATTAGGAGCTGAGGCGTTGGGAGGTCTCCTGATTGGTTCTATAGCCACAGGTTTTCTATTTGCAATCATGATGGCAAACGCCGGTGGTGCGTGGGACAATGCCAAGAAATATATTGAGGCAGGCCATATTGGAGGAAAGGGTTCCGACCAACACTCTGCCGCTGTTGTTGGAGATACTGTAGGTGATCCCTTCAAAGATACCTCAGGCCCTGCACTGAATATATTGTTGAAGTTAATGTCTATCGTAGCCTTGGTTTTTGGGCCTCTGTTTATAGGTTAAATAGACCCTAAAATCCTTAGTATTTTTCACAGGTGGGGGCAGTGGTATACTGCCCCCCAAGTATTTTCGCCCAGGTGGTGGAATGGTAGACACGACAGACTTAAAATCTGTTTCTCGTAAGAGAGTGGGGGTTCGAGTCCCTTCCTGGGCACCATTTGCAATAAATCATTAGTCTGGACTGAACAACCCCGGTTGTTTGAATAAAGGATTTTCTATGAATATAAATCTTGCACTTGAGGATCTTGGGGTAACGGATGAATCTTTGACTGCGATTCAAAAAGAGGAACTAGACAAAAAAGGCTTCACAATATTACCTGAAATCATTGATCCTTTGTGGCTCTCACAATTAAGGGATCAATTCGAATACTTATGTGATAAAGAAGGTTCAGCTGCGGGCATGGAAGTACATCAAGAAGCGGGTACCCGTCGCCTTGCTGACCTCGTGAACAAGGGTGATGTTTTTGACAATATATATACTAACCCAGCTTTACTTGCCGCTGTTTACCGTGTGATTGAGGGCGAATTTAAATTGGGGTCTCTTAATTCCAGGGATGCTTTACCGGGAGAGGGCCATCAGAACCTTCATACGGATAGGGCAAAAGATTATTCAAAAACTTATGATGGCCAATTCCATGTTTGTAATTCTTTATGGCTACTTGATGATTTCACTGCAGATAATGGCCCTACCCGATTGGTTCCAGGCACCCATTTTCAAGGTCAACCAGGAGATGTATTGGAAGATCTTAACGCCCCACATCCAGATGAGGAATATATTATTGCCCCCGCTGGTAGCGTAGCGGTATTTAATGCCCATGTATGGCATGGAGGTACTCTAAACAATACCCAAGGTAAGAGAAGAGTGATCCATTGTTATTTCACCGCACGAGAACATAACCAGCAGTTGGATCAACGCGAATATATCCGTTACGAAACTTGGAAGCGAATTTCGAGTGCAGCGAGATACATACTTGATGTAGATCTTGATTGATTCGATATAAGCTATATAACTCAATGCCAATTGATTGTATTGGTAAGGCCTGTATTAATTGGCGGGTTTCGTATATATCACCGTATCTGTAACCCCGTCGGAAGTCCATATTCTATCCCAGTTTGCAGTAATTTCATCGAAAGCTTTCCATTCGTTAGATTGGTATCCAGTCGAGAGGTTTGCAGACTCGGGAGCTTGTGAACTGTTTGGTATGTAACGATTTATATTGTCTATTATTACCAGACCACCATCTTTCACAATATTTACGGCTTCCAGGGCACACAGATCGCGTTTCTTGCCATCAATGAGCATGAAATCTGGGGATTCAGACATATTCCGAAATCCCTCAATATATTCTTGATCAAATCCTTCTCCCAGCGGTTTGTGCTGGATATCTACATTACCTAATAGGTTTTTGTTGATAAGTTTGTGGATTTGATTGAACCAATGCTCGTCATGTTCGATGCTATACATTTTTCTTACCTTTTTACCAAACCACAATGTGGATCGTCCTGATCCCCATTCACAGCCAATCCAATTTCTCCTCAAATTGAATTCCAGATATTTAATTGACTGTTGAGTAAGCCATGGAGAATCTTTGTGAGTAAAATCGAATAATGCTTTTCTTAATCTATTGATGGCGTATTCAATTGTCCAATGAGATTTCACGCATTTGCTCCCGACTGTGTTAAACAGCTCTTTCTTCGATCCAGTCAAGGGTGATTTCTATACCAAAGCCGGGCGCATCGGAGGGCTTTACGTAACCGTTCTTTATAACTGGCGTGCCTGGAAGAACTGTCATCTCTTCCAAAGGGACTCCGGGCACAGATACACCTTCTGATCTTTCTCCCCAAGGGATTACTGGCATGGCATATGCAAGGTGTTGTCCATATGGATAATTCATACCAGCGTGGCCTATAACCGTAAGGCCGTGGGCTTCTGCTATGTGACATATTCGAATACTTGCAGTCATGCCACCTACCCATTGTATGTCCGGCTGAAGTATATCTACCAACCCTCTTCCAGCAGCCTCTGCAAAGGGATGAATAGTGTACCAATGTTCACCTGTAGCCAATGTTTGGCCAGGTACTCTCTGTCTTAGCTTTGCATAACTGTCCATATCTTCAGGCAACATGTAATCTTCCAACCACTTTATGTTGTATGGCTTGAGAGCTTCTGAAATTCGGACGGCATATTCTATGTTTAAGGACATCCAAGAATCAACTGCGAGTTCTACATCAGGGCCGATTTGTTCTCTCGTTTTCGCAACAATATCTACATTCTTATTTAATCCTGATAGGCCTTCATCGGGTCCGTGTCTCAAAAAAACCTTGACGGCCTTGAAACCGAGTTCCAGAAACCAATCCATGTAATCACTCGTTTTGTACTTAAGCATGGTATTAGAGGCATAGCAAAATATATTTTCTTTAACCGGTCCTCCGAGTAGTTCGTAAACCGGCTTTCCCAACAACTTTCCCTTTAAATCCCATATAGCGTTGTCAACAGCGCTGATCGCATAACTTTGGATACCAGAGGTGCCATGGGCAGAGGATGCTCTTCTCATCATATCCCAGTTTTTTTCTGTAGCCATAACGTTTTGACCAACTAAAAGTTCTGCGAAATGATCGTTAATAATCGAACAAACCGGACCTGATCCGACGGTTATTCCTAGGCCCCACGTTCCATCTTC